>NZ_JBEONP010000004.1:0-144846 GCF_040544435.1 Undibacterium sp. GrIS 1.2 | reverse complement strand
GCGAAGCCAGTCGCTAAAAAAGCGGTAGCAAAGCCAGCAGCAAAAGCAGCAGCGAAGCCAGTCGCTAAAAAAGCGGTAGCAAAGCCAGCAGCAAAAGCAGCAGCTAAGCCAGTCGCTAAAAAAGCGGTAGCAAAGCCAGCAGCGAAAGCAGCAGCGAAGCCAGTCGCCAAAAAAGCGGTAGCAAAGCCAGCAGCGAAAGCAGCAGCGAAGCCAGTCGCTAAAAAAGCGGTAGCAAAGCCAGCAGCAAAAGCAGCAGCGAAGCCAGTCGCTAAAAAAGCGGTAGCAAAGCCAGCAGCAAAGCCAGCAGCAAAAGCAGCAGCGAAGCCAGCAAAAGTTGCGGCCAAGCCAGCAGCGAAAGTTGTAGCTAAGCCTGCAGTAAAAAAAGCAGCGGCCAAGCCAGCAGCGAAAGCAGCAGCTAAGCCAGCAACGCCAGATGCTAAAACGGTCGTAAGCCCGACAGCAGCATGGCCATTCCCTACAGGCACACGTCCAGCGTAATCGGATCGCTTGTACGCCTGAATTTCAGGCACAATACCCACTGCGTGATATTCACCCAGTGGGTTTTTTTTAGGGGTTAGAACAGTGTTGTATGGAATAGTGAGTTTTGTCGTTGATACGATTGCTGGTTTGTTCGCAGGTTTTCTATTGCTGCGGTTCTGGATGCAGGCACAGCGAGTCAGGCCGCCTATGGGGTTGGCACAATCCATTTTTCAATTGACAGATTGGCTGGTGCATCCGATTCGCCGCGTGATCCCAGGGTTTGCAGGTTACGACTGGGCTAGCGTGATTGCGACTTTTTTAGTCGCCTTGGTATCGGTATTAATCGATGTTCTGCCAACGTTTCAGCTCTCTTTGCCAGCGCTGGGTTTGCTGGCCTTGTTCAGAATGCTGCAATGGATATTGTATGGTTTGATGGCCTTATTGGTGCTGGAAGCGGTCTTTAGCTGGGTCAATCCCAATGCACCGTTTGCACCGTTTATTCGAGCGCTGAATATACCAATATTATCGCCCATACGAAAATTACTGCCCCCCTTGGGAGGCATTGATTTTTCGCCTATGGTTGCGCTGATCTTGTTGCAGGTGCTGAATCGATTATTGAGCGAATTACTGCCAAGAATCTTGTTGCTCTAACTCGACGATATCCTGATATTCGAAGTTTAAATTGGCGCTGGTCCGGTTGACTGGCGCATGATCAGTTCTGTTTGCAGCATTTCTCTTCGGAATGGTAACTCTGCATTCAGAATCCGGTTGACTAACACCCGCGCTGTCAAAACACCGATTTCATATTTGGGCTGCGCGATGGTGGTCAATGGCGGTGTGCTAAACGAGGCCAGCGCAATATCATCATAACCAACCACAGATAATTCATCGGGAATACGCATTCCGGCTTGCTGCGCCGCACATAAGCCGCCAATCGCCATTAAATCATTACTGGCAAAAATCGCGGTGGGACGATTAGGCAGTGCCAGCAATTGCTGAAATGCGCTAAAGCCGCCTTGGCTGGTGAAGTCACTATGCGCAAGGTAATCGCTGTTGTAATCAACTCCCGCCTCTTTCAAGGCGCGCAGATAGCCCGATACCCGATCGCCACTTGGTAACAAAGTCTTAGGGCCAGACACACAGGCAATGCGGCGATGGCCCAGATCGAGCAAATATTTCGTTGCCAGATAACCGCCTTGCTCATGGTCTGCTTCAATAAAGTCTGCGGCAACACCGGGTACTTCTCTATCGACTAATACTTTGGGGATGGCTTCATCTGCGAGTAATTGCGTCAGTTCCAGGTCAATGCCTGAAGAGACCAGAATCAATCCGTCTATTCGTTTTTCCATCAGCACGCGGGTGTAGGCGGCTTGCTTTTTCGGATCATCGTAAGAGTTGCACAGGATGATGTTGTAGCCTAAGCGAAAAGACTCGTCCTCTATGCCTTGGATGACCTCGGCAAAGTAGGGATTGGAATTGTTGGGGATCATCATTCCCAGGGTTTGCGTCTTATCATTCTTAAGACTGCGTGCCACAGCACTGGGAATATAACGTAGCTCCTGGATCACTGATAGCACGCGTTCGCGCGCATCTTCACTGACGACCCGGGTGTTGTTGATGACGTGAGAAACCGTAGTGGTGGAGACTCTGGCCTTCTCTGCGACCTGCTTCATTGTTGCCATAAAATTAGATCCTTTCTCTATATGAATTATGACGCATGAATTACAGAAAAGGGTACTTTTAAAAAAATGGCAATTTTATTTTAATCTAAGACTTACGCAAAATTGTCCCAGCAAGACGTAGCGACGATAGTACTTTAGTACAGCTAGGAGCTACAACGCAGCTGGGGCGGTTTTGCGTAAGTCTTATACTCAAAAATAAGTGCATTGCAGATGTGTTAGTGGAATAGTGGAATTTTGATGTCATCACTACGCCAATATTGCCGATGTCGTTCGGCATGTGTTATTAGATCTGGTACGCAAATGATGGCAAGCAGCTTGATTTTTTATCTAGACCAATTTGATTTAAGTCAGTCTTACAAGGATGATTAAAATATACTCCCCATAAAAATATTAGAAAATGCCGTATTGTCCAATCATTCTCTGGACAACTAATATATACAGTAAGGGAGTATATTTATGCGCAATAAGTTATCTGCACTTTGTACTCGTTGATTTCAGCTAAGAATTGCCATGCAAAATCGGACAGCAAAGACCAGGTTATGTGGCGAGCATCGATAACACCTTCTTCAACTTTCTGGAATTATTTGGTCGCGGGAGTAATCGCCAACCCCGCCAGCACCATATCAACGATCAGTTTTTCTGCATCATCAAAATCCTTGCGACTGAGCTGCTTGCGATTCATGACCAGGTTCATTTGAGTCGCAAAGTCTGCGTACGATTGCGTCATCGCCCAGATGGCGAAGAGTAAATGGGTAGGATTAACTGCGGCAATTTTGCCTTGCGCTATCCACTTCTCAAAAATCTCTATGTCTTTACGCAGCAGCGGCACGACTTTTTTACGGATATCTGCGCCGTATATTTTTGCTCCGCCTATCACTTCCATGGCGTACACGCGCGAACCCCAGGGCTGCTCGCGTGAAAATTGTAGCTTGGCGACGATGTAACTACGCAGCAATTCTTCTGGCTCGCGGCTATCATCGGCTAGGCTATTCATGCGCTCTAACCATACATTCAAAACATCATCCAGCACCCGCTGATACAACACAGGCTTGCTTGGAAAGTAGTACAGCAGATTTTGTTTGGAGAGGCCAACTTGTTCGGCAATGGTCGCAATTGAGGTGCCTTCGTAGCCGCACTCAGCGAATAGCCGTACGGCCTGTTCCAGGATTTCTGTTTCTAATTTGTCCCGGTTGATCAGGCGCCGGTTGACTTTAGTCGTGGCAGTTTTGGATTTTCCGGCGATAGATTTTTCAGTGTCCAAGAGTGTCATGGCAATTTTTTAGAAAAGTACTGAGTTGTTTGGATTGGGTATAAGCCACGTTGAAGCGAAACCAGATCGTATTGCACGCATCTAGCGTAAAAAATTCACCGGGCGACAACAGGATTCCCGCTTTGAGTGCCTGATCGGCATTCAGTTTGCCATTGAAGCTGAGTGTGGGTGTCGTCTCCCAGCCGGCACTAATAAACATCCCGCCGCGAGGTTTAGCCAACATCGTCATGCCGGCTTTTTGTAAGTTGCTAATGCTGCTATCGCGTGCGGTATCTAGCTGGCTGATCAGCTTTTCCAGCATGCGCCGGTAGGGACGCGCAGTGATGGCGTGCAGCACAGCGCGCTCATTGATCTCTGATGTGGTCAAACCCGTCAACATCTTGACGCGGACCAATTCAGAAATGAGTGATGCCGAGGCTGCAATCGAGCCTACCCGCAAGGTCGGTGACAGTGTTTTAGAGAAACTACCAACGCGGATAACCCGCCGTAAGCCATCCATCGCTGCCAGAGAAGGATCGCTGCGTGCACTTAGGTCGCGGTATATATCATCTTCCACCACCCAAAAATCAAAACGCTCTGCCAGTCCCAGCAGACGATGCGCCTGCGCATGACTGAGAGAAGTCCCGAGGGGATTTTGTAGCACGGTATTGACGAACATCAGTTTGGGCTGATGGCGGGTCGCTTTCTCTTGCAGTACATCAAAATCCAAACCGTGTTCGCCACGCGGAACACCAACGGGGATGCATCCATGATGACGTATCAGTGACAATAAATTGCTATAGCCGGGATCTTCAACAAAGACGCAGTCACCCGGTTTGGTCAGGGTGCGCAAGATCAGATCAAAACCATGGGTTGCACCATGCGTCAGCACAATCCGATCGGGCTCGACGGCGAATAGTTCATCCGCCAGGGTGCTTGCCAGATGTTGTCGCAGGCTGGGAAATCCTAGAGGATTGCCATAGCCACGTAAGCGCGAAGCAGGAATACGCATCGCGTGACGGATTGCGTCCAGAATCGTCGATTCGCCATACCATTCCGGCGGCAGCCAGCCAGAACCGGCAGGTAGGGCATCTGACACACCGGTATATAAATCGGGACTGAGCGCGTCAATATTCAGTAGCAGTGGTGCTGGCAAGATTGACCGTGCTGCAGGGATTTCAATGCGAGCTACAAAATAACCAGAGCCGCGACGCGATGACAATAGGCCCGTTGTCAGCAAACGATCATAGGATTCCACAACAGTAAAAGTGCTGATGCTATTGGATTTAGCAAATTGCCGGACAGAAGGCATTTTGGTCCCAACACGCAGCTCGCCGCTGTTCACCAGCTGCGTAATCGACTCCACAATCTGGTCCACCAAATTGCCGCGCCTGGTCCGGTCCAGAGTTAGGATGGGCCAGGCTGATGCACTACTGCGGATGGTACATGGCGTAGACAGATTGTCTGACTTTGCCACTCCTGCATCTTCCATCTTTCGCCTCCATTTTGGTCTGATCAGTTACCAGCTCACTGCAATACGTCGTGATATCTGAACTTAACTGTAGTGCTACGTCAACCTGTACGGTTGCTGATTTTTGAGCAAGCTGTATCTGTCGGGATTCTCATCCTGCCGCCTACTATTGCACCATAGTTTTACCACATGGTAAATAGTTTTTCCAAATTCAGGAGTGTCTTATGTATGAATCCCGCCCTAATGATATGCATCCATTTTGGATGCCGTTCACAGCCAACCGCGATTTTAAAAGTAATCCCCGGTTGATGGTCTCAGCTAAAGGCATGTACTACCGCGATGTCGATGGCAATACGATACTGGATGGTACGGCGGGTTTGTGGTGCGTACCGTTGGGACATGCACAGCCTAAACTGGTCAAAGCGGTACAAGATATGGTCGCTCAACTCGATTTTGCACCGACCTTCCAGATGGGGCATCCCTCCGCATTTGAGCTGGCAGAGCGTTTGATGACTTATACCAATCATCGCTTTGGACAGGTGTTTTATACCAATTCCGGTTCCGAGGCAGTGGACAGTGCCTTGAAGATGGCACTGGCTTATCACCGGGCTCGTGGCGATAGCACCCGCACCCGCTTGATCGGACGTGAGCGTGGTTATCACGGCGTCGGATTTGGCGGCATGTCGGTGGGCGGCATTGCGAATAACCGCAAAACTTTCGGCAGCCTGTTGCCTGGTGTAGATCACTTACCACACACCCACAATCTGGAAAAAAACGCTTTCACTCGTGGTGAACCTGAATATGGTGCGCACTTAGCCGACGAGCTAGAGCGCATTGTCGCTTTGCATGATGCCTCCACTATCGCCGCTGTGATTGTTGAGCCGCTTGCCGGTTCGACTGGTGTCTTGGTTCCACCCAAAGGCTATCTCAAACGCTTGCGCGAACTCTGTACCAAGCACGGCATTTTACTGATTTTTGATGAAGTGATTACCGGCTTTGGTCGTCTGACGACGCCGTTTGCATTTGATTATTTTGATGTCGAACCAGATCTGGTGACAGTCGCCAAGGGATTAACCAATGGCGTCGTACCGATGGGGGCGGTATTTTCTAAAAAATATATCTACGACACCATGATGCAAGGGCCGGATGGCATCGAGCTATTCCATGGCTATACCTATTCTGGCCATCCTCTGGCATGTGCTGCCGCACTAGCAATACTAGATATTTTTGAAGAGCAAAAAGTGCTGGAGCATGCCAGCAGCCTGACTGACTACTGGGCTGATGCAGTGCATTCCCTCAAGGGTTTGCCGCATGTGATTGACCTGCGCAATCTGGGTTTGATTGCTGGCATTGAGCTAGCGTCTATCCCTGGCAAGCCCGGCGCACGTGCTTTTAATGCTTTTAAGCGGGCATTTGCCGATGGCATTTTGATCCGCACCACCGGTGACATTATCGCTTTATCACCACCACTAGTATTAGAGAAATCCCATATCGATGAGTTGTTTGGCAAGCTTGCCGCTATTTTAAAAACCTTAGATTAATGAAGCGAGTGTCTGATTGTGAACCCATTATTGCGTCCTGAATTGAATCCTGAATTAAGTATTGAAACTATTCCCCATTTCATCGCAGGTGCACGTGTGGATACTGATAGCGGTCGTTATGCCGATGTGTACAACCCGGCTTTGGGAGTACCCATCGCGCGCGTGGTGATGGCATCTTCCGCCGATGTGGATAAAGCCGTTGCCGCAGCAGCGAAGGCTTTTCCCGCATGGGCAAATACACCACCGCTGACACGTGCCCGCGTCTTGTTCCGTTTTTTACACTTGATGCAAGAAAATGCAGATCGCTTTGCCGGGATACTCACTCGTGAGCATGGCAAAACCTTTGCTGACGCGCAGGGCGAGGTGGCTCGCGGTATTGAAGTGGTCGAATTTGCCTGCGGCATTCCACATATGTTGAAAGGGGAATTCAGCGATCAGATTGCACGTGGGATCGATGCTTGTTCATTCCGTCAACCATTGGGTGTTGTAGCTGGAATTACGCCGTTTAATTTTCCGGCCATGGTGCCTATGTGGATGTTTCCTATCGCGCTAGCCTGCGGAAATACATTTGTTCTAAAACCCTCTGAGCGCGATCCTTCTGCCTCCATTTTGCAGGCAGAACTATTGAAACAAGCCGGTTTGCCCGATGGCGTATTCAATGTTGTACAAGGCGACAAGCTGGCGGTAGATGCTTTGTTGGATCACCCGCAAGTGCAAGCGATTAGCTTCGTCGGATCGACTCCTATTGCAGAATATATTTATACGCGGGGTAGCGCTGAAGGCAAGCGCGTACAGGCGTTGGGTGGCGCAAAAAATCATATGGTCGTCATGCCGGATGCAGATATGGACATGGCTGTGGATGCCTTAATCGGTGCCGCCTATGGCTCTGCTGGCGAGCGCTGCATGGCGATTTCTGTCGCTGTTGCAGTTGGCAATGCTGCCGATCAGTTAGTTGCAGCCTTAGCTGAGCGCACTCTTGCGCTCAAGATTAACGACGGTATGGCAGACGGTGCAGAAATGGGGCCAGTGGTCAGTCTGGCGGCTAAGCAGAGGATAGAAAAATTGATCGGACAAGGTGTAGAGGAGGGCGCCACGCTAGTGGTGGATGGACGCGGTTACCAAGTCAGCGGACGAGAAAACGGCTTCTTCGTTGGCGGTACATTGTTTGATCATGTGACTTCCAATATGACCATCTATCAGGAAGAAATTTTTGGGCCGGTTTTATGCGTTTTGCGGTTGCCAGATATAGCAAGTGCCGTAGATCTGATTAACCGTCATGAGTATGGCAACGGTGTTGCCATCTTTACGCGCGATGGCGGGGTAGCACGCGAGTTTGTGCGTCAAATTCAAGTTGGTATGGTTGGCGTGAATGTCCCTTTGCCGGTACCGATGGCTTTTCATAGTTTTGGCGGCTGGAAGCGTAGTCTGTTTGGTGATCATCATGTCTATGGGCCGGAAGGTGTGCGTTTTTATACACGCTCCAAAGCCGTTATGCAGCGCTGGCCGGATGCAAACAAAGGCCTTGCTACTGCCGGTGCTGAGTTTGCGTTTCCACAAATGAAGTGATCATCCTGCGGCGCAACAATATCTCGTGGTAACTGGCAGATAAGCAGCAAGCAAGTAGCTGGTAATCATTTGGTAAGTAGTAAAGGAGTGGTAAGTCAACAGTGGATGAGCAGTGCAGCAATAGTGCAAAAGTAGTGTGCTCAGTTGGTGCAAGGAAAATCGTTTATGTATCAAAATAAAGCAGGAATTTAACAAAAAACTATTAAGAACGAGGAAAAGCGGCAGAGTATTTGTTTTTACCAAGTGGTAAATATTGGCACGAGGTTTGCTAGTAATCTGATATAAATCGGTATCCGCAATCGGATTTCCTATATGCCGGACTTGCACTTTGCCTAATGCTGTAACAAATGCGATCTGTAAAACTGAGCCATAACATAAGTGAGCCTGTATTCATTTGGGTCAATAGTTTTCCAGTAAAAATGACGTGTCAAAACACCGAGTAAAGACCTAAGTAAAAACCTAGGTACTAAAAATTAGGAATGCAATCATGATTGAAGTCTTAAGCAGATTGACCAAGCTAGAGCACCTCGGACATCCGACTACCAGCAAAGAAGAGCTGGCAAGCCGGTTCACTGATCTGGTGCCCGCACTGACAGCGCGCCAGGCACTAATAGAAAGCCAGCGCTGCCTGTATTGTTACGATGCGCCGTGTACCCGTATCTGCCCGTCAGACATTGATGTTGCTAGCTTTATCCGCAATATCGCTAACGAAAATATCAACGGCGCAGCAAAAACTATTTTGCAAGAGAATATTTTCGGTGGCAGCTGTTCACGTGTTTGCCCTACCGAGATTTTGTGCGAGCAATCCTGTGTGCGTAATCATGATGCGGAAGGGCAGCCAGTCAAAATTGGTCTTTTACAACGTCATGCCATTGACAACATGCAGTTTGACAAACATCCTTTTGAACGTGCAACCGTGACAGGGCGCACGGTTGCTGTCGTGGGCGCCGGACCGGCAGGTCTGTCCTGCGCGCACAGACTGGCAATGTTGGGTAACGATGTCGTAGTGTTCGAGTCGCATGCAAAAGCAGGTGGTCTAAACGAATACGGTATTGCTAAATACAAGTTGCCAGATGATTTTGCACAGCGCGAAGTCGACTTTTTATTGGAAATTGGCGGTATCACGATTCAATACGGACAAACTCTGGGCGGTAATTTGAAGCTCTCTGATTTACGTCAGCAATATGATGCGGTATTTTTAGCCCTAGGACTTGGCGCAAGCCGAGAACTTGGTTTGACTGGTGAGGATGCCGCAGGCTTACTCTCCGCAGTCGACTATATCGCTGAACTCCGTCAAGCCGATGATTTGAGTAAATTGCCACTGGCATCCCGTTGCCTGGTGATTGGTGCAGGTAACACCGCAATTGATATGGCAGTGCAGATGGCACGACTAGGTGCCGATGATGTAACCGTGGTTTATCGGCGCGGTACAGAGTCCATGTCCGCCACTGAACATGAGCAAGATATCGCCAAGGCACATCAAGTGCGTCTGAAAACATGGGCACAACCACAACAAATATTATTGGATGAAGCGGGTCGCGTACGCGGTATGCGTTTTGAAAAAACCCGTATGGATGGTGCTCGCCTGGTCGGTACAGGAGAAAGCTTTGATATCGCTGCCGATGCTATTTTTAAAGCGATTGGACAATCATTAGATGCAGCATCGATCAATGATGCCCTGGCTGTGGAATTGGAAAAGCAAGGCGATAAAATCCACGTGGACGACAGCTTCCGCACCTCGGTTTCGGGCGTCTATGCTGGGGGTGATTGTGTCGCGCCGGGGCAAGACTTGACGGTGCAGGCGGTACAGCACGGCAAGCTCGCCGCAGCTGCAATTCATCAAGACTTATTGTCCAACTCACTTTCTAAAAAAGAGGCTGCATAATGGCCGATCTCAGCATTAATTTCGCCGGTATTAAATCTCCTAATCCATTCTGGCTGGCATCTGCGCCACCGACTGATAAGGCATATAACGTGATCCGCGCTTTTGAAGCAGGTTGGGGCGGCGTAGTCTGGAAAACTTTGGGCGAAGATCCGGCGCCGGTGAATGTCTCCTCCCGCTACTCTGCCCATTTTGGTAAAAATCGTGAAGTCATTGGCTTCAATAATATTGAACTGATTACTGACCGTAGTCTGGACATCAACCTGCGTGAAATTACCCAAGTCAAAAAAGACTGGCCGGATCGCGCAATGATTGTCTCCATGATGTATCCATGCGAAGAGGCGATCTGGAAAACAGTTTTGCCCTTGGTCGAAGCGACCGGCGCTGACGCGATAGAACTCAATTTTGGCTGCCCGCATGGTATGCCAGAACGTGGCATGGGCGCTGCCGTCGGTCAAGTACCCGAGTATGTCGAAATGGTCACGCGCTGGTGCAAGCAATATTGTTCTTTACCTGTCATCGTCAAGCTCACCCCGAATATTACCGATGTCCGCATGCCTGCGCGCGCTGCACACAATGGTGGTGCAGATGCAGTCTCTTTGATCAATACGATCAACTCCATTACCTCAATCGATCTGGACAATATGGTGGCCCGTCCTATTGTGGGTGGTAAAAGTACACACGGCGGTTACTGTGGATCAGCTGTCAAACCAATTGCACTCAATATGGTCGCAGAAATCGCACGTGATCCTGCTACGCAGGGTTTGCCGATTTCTGGTATCGGCGGTATCGGTAACTGGCGTGATGCTGCAGAATTTATAGCCCTCGGAGCCGGTTCTGTACAAGTTTGTACTGCTGCAATGCTGCATGGTTTTCGTATTGTTGAAGACATGAAAGATGGCCTGTCGCGTTGGATGGATGAAAAAGGCTATGCCACGATAGAAGATTTTCGCGGTAAAGCTGTTGCCAATACGACGGATTGGAAATATCTGAATATGAACTTCAAGAGCATCGCTCAGATCGACCAGGATAGTTGTATCCAATGCGGTCGCTGTTACATCGCTTGCGAAGACACTTCACATCAATCCATTTCACAACTGATTGCAGACAACGGACAACGTAAATACGAAGTCATCAAAGAAGAGTGTGTCGGCTGTAACTTATGTCAGATTACTTGCCCCGTTGAGAATTGCATTACGATGGTCGCGGAAGAGACGGGCAAACCTTATATGAACTGGACGCAAGACCCGCGCAATCCTAGAGCGGAGAATCTGGTCAAGGCATAAATCAAGCTGTCCTTACTTATTGATTTCAAATACAGCGTTTAAATATACAGGTCTTAACATATGGATTGCGCTCTTTAAAGGCGCAATCCTTTTGCATTAACAGGCATCCTCAAGATTTTAAGTAAGTCCAACTGAAGGAGAGGTAAACGTGAACAAGACCACCGCAAGCAGCGCACTCTGGAACGAAGATCTGGCACCGACGAGCGAGAGTCAGCGTACCTGGCGCTGGTATCACTTTGCCGCATTGTGGGTGGGCATGGTCATGTGCATACCCGCCTATACTTTGGCGGCTAGTTTGATTGAAGGTGGTATGTCTGCATCGCAAGCGGTGGTAACGGTTTTTCTTGCTAATGCTATTGTGCTGGTGCCTATGCTGCTGATCGGACATGCCGGTACCAAGTACGGTATTCCTTATGCGGTGCTGGCTCGTTCTTCATTCGGTACCAAAGGTGCACGCTTGCCAGCATTGATGCGCGCGATTGTGGCATGTGGCTGGTACGGGATTCAAACCTGGTTTGGCGGCATGATGATTTATACCTTGGCAGGTGTGTTGCTCGGCCATCCTCTGGGCGGCGATAAGATCGCTGGCCTTGGTATTAATGCGGCGCAGTTCGCGTGCTTTTTAGCGTTTTGGGCGATCCAGTTCTGGTACATTTTTCACGGTATGGATTCGATTCGTAAATTAGAAACTTATACCGCGCCTTTGAAGATCGTTATTTGTTTTGTCCTGCTCGGTTGGGTATATAACAAGGCGGGTGGCTTTGGGCCAATTTTGGATCAACCGTCACAGTTTATTGAGGGAGGCAAAAAGGCCGGACAATTCTGGACTACGTTCTGGCCTTCGCTCACTGCGATGATAGGGTTTTGGGCGACGCTGGCATTGAATATTCCCGACTTCACTCGTTTTGCTAAAACTCAGCGCGATCAGCTTATCGGTCAAAGCGTGGGTTTGCCAGTGCCGATGGCATTGTTAGCCATGCTGGCGGTGATTGTGACTTCTGCCACGGTAGTTTTGTACGGCAAAGCGATTTGGGATCCGGTTGATCTTGCTAGTCGTATGACAGGTGTTGCGGTATTGATCGCTCTGTTGATTTTGTTGATTGATACTGTCAGCGTTAATTTAGCCGCCAATCTGGTTGGTCCTGCATATGATTTTTCAGCACTCAACCCTAAACTAATTTCCTATAAAACGGGTGGCTACATCACAGCGTTTATCGCGATTGCCATGATGCCATGGAAGATTTTAGAATCAACCCAAGGGTATATTTTTACCTGGTTGATTGGCTACTCAGCGTTGTTAGGACCAATCGCCGGTATATTAATAATCGACTATTACTTTATTCGTAAAACCAATCTGGATGTAGCTCAGCTCTACCAGGAAAACGGCAAATATTCTTACGGCAACGGTTGGAACATGGCAGCGATTGTCGCCTTTGTAATCGGTGTTGTGCCCAATATTCCCGGATTTTTAAATGCAGCATTTCCCACATCCTTCCCTGATGTTCCGGGAATATTAAAAACAATTTATACCTACGCTTGGTTTATCGGTCTGGTGTTATCAGGTTTAGTATATTTAGTCATGATGCAGGGTAAATCGGATCAGGTAGTAGCTGTGCTGCAACCTACTAAATAATCAGGAGACAAATATGAGCATATTGATACGCGGCGGTACTGTCGTTAATGCAGACCGTGAATTTCGTGCTGACGTTCTGTGCCAGGATGGCAAAATCATTGCGGTAGGTGAGCATTTATCCGCTCCTGCGGATACTGAAATTATTGACGCCAGCGGTCAATATGTCATGCCCGGTGGGATTGATCCGCATACACATATGAACCTGCCTTTTATGGGCACAGTGACCGCAGACGATTTTTTTACCGGCACTGCCGCAGGTCTGGCCGGCGGAACCACTACCATTATTGATTTCGTTATTCCGGACCCTAAACAGCCTTTAATGGATGCCTATAAAACCTGGCGTGGCTGGGCAGAGAAGTCAGCCGGTGATTATAGTTTTCACGTCGCAGTAACCTGGTGGGACGATAGCGTGCATGCTGATATGGGCACACTAGTGCGCGACTATGGTGTGAATAGCTTCAAGCATTTTATGGCCTATAAAAATGCCATCATGGCCGATGATGAAATTTTGGTAAAAAGTTTCTCACGTGCGCTGGAACTAGGTGCCATGCCGACCGTACATGCAGAAAATGGCGAGCTGGTTTTCTTACTCCAACAAGAGTTATTAAAAAAAGGCATTACCGGTCCAGAGGCACATCCCTTATCACGTCCGCCGATGGTAGAGGGTGAGGCTGCCAACCGGGCAATTGCAATTGCCAATGTGCTCAATACACCGGTTTATATCGTGCATGTCTCCTGTATAGAATCGTTGGAGGCAATTACCCGCGCCAGAAGTAAAGGCCAAAGGGTATTTGGTGAAGTGCTTGCCGGACATCTGACGATAGACGACAGTGTATATCGCCATCCTGATTTTGATTTTGCGGCAGGTCATGTCATGAGTCCGCCGTTCCGCTCAAAAGAACATCAGGCCGCTTTATGGCAAGGTCTGCAAGGAGGCAATCTGCACACAACGGCAACCGATCATTGCACCTTTTGCGATACGCAAAAAGCCGCGGGAAAAAGCGACTTTACCAAAATACCGAACGGTTGCGGTGGCGTTGAAGATCGTATGGCGGTGATCTGGGACGCAGGTGTTAACAGCGGCAAATTAACGCCATCAGAATTCGTCAAAGTGACCTCCACTAACGCCGCACAAATTTTTAATATCTATCCTCGTAAAGGGGCAGTTGCAGTTGGTGCAGATGCCGATGTCGTGGTGTGGGACCCGCAAGGCACGCGCACGATTTCCGCTAAAACTCAATTTGCTAAAGGTGGATTTAATGTCTTTGAGGGACGGACCGTACGTGGTATTCCTAGCCATACCATCAGCGCAGGCAAGCTAGTATTTAAACAGGGTGAATTACGCGCGGTCCAGGGTGCAGGACGACATGTCGACCGACCAGCATTTTCCCCAATTTATGATGCATTAGGCCGTATGGCAAGCCAGGCTGCACCCAAAGCAGTGCAGCGCTAAGAATAATTAATCACATCTGATAGTAGGTACAGCAACAGATTAAAAAGGACAAAATAATGAGTACGGATATAACTAGCGTAAGAATCAACGGTGACCGTCTATGGAAATCCTTAATGGAACTGGCGCAAATCGGCGCAACCCCTAAAGGCGGCGTCAAACGTCTGGCATTGACCGATCTTGATAAGCAAGGCCGCGATTTAGTCACAGGCTGGGCGAAGCAAGCCGGTATGTCGGTCACTATAGACAAAATTGGCAATGTCTTTATGCGCCGTGACGGCACTAATAATAGTTTGCCACCGATTGTCTCCGGCAGTCATATTGATACCCAGCCAACGGGCGGTAAGTTTGATGGCAACTACGGTGTTTTAGCAGCCTTAGAAGTTGTGCGCACGCTCAACGATCGCAAGATCAAGACCGAGGCGCCGATTGAGGTTGCCTTCTGGACAAATGAAGAAGGTTCTCGGTTTGTTCCGGTGATGATGGGGTCAGGTGTTTTTTGCGGCGCATTTACCTTGGAGCATGCGTTTGCGGCAGAAGATGTAGATGGAAAAACGGTGAAGGATGAGCTGGAGCGCATCGGTTATCTGGGTACGCAAACTCCCGGTGATCATCCGATTGGCGCCTATTTCGAAACCCACATCGAACAAGGCCCTGTATTAGAAGATGCCGACAAGGTCATTGGCGTGGTACCTGCGGTCATGGGTTTATCTTGGTACGACTGCGTTGTCACAGGTATGGAAGCGCACGCGGGCCCAACCCCGATGCATCTGCGTAAGGATGCTCTGCAAATCGCAACAAAAATTATGCAAGAGGTCGTCAATATTGGTAACCGCTATCCTCCATATGGACGCGGCACTGTCGGTATGGTGCAAGTATTCCCGAACAGCCGTAACGTGATTCCAGGCGAAGTCAAATTCAGTATTGATTTACGTAATGTGAACGATGAATTACTCAACACCATGGATCAGGAAATACTGGCGTTTATCGACAAAACGGCGAGTGATAGCGGTTTGAAAATCAGTATCGAACGCGTCTCTTATTACCCGCCTTGTCCTTTCCATCCGGATTGCGTTGATGCGGTGCGCAGCGCAACCGCCAAGCTGGGTTACTCCACCATGGACGTAGTATCAGGTGCGGGACATGATGCAATTTACACGGCAAGACTGGCGCCATCCGGAATGATTTTTGTGCCCTGCAAGGATGGGATTAGTCATAACGAAATTGAAGACGCTAAATCGGAGCATTTGGAGGCGGGTTGTAATGTGTTGTTGCTGGCGATGTTAGAGCGGGCAAAAATCGTAGCCTGATGTGTCGACTTAAAAGTTCGGTAGAGCCAGTACATAGCTAGTACGAGTTTTTACTCTCTTTTCCGCATGCGGGAGAGGCTTAGGGTGAGGGTATGTTCGTCGTTCTTATTACTGGCAGTTATTGTTTTTAGATTGCAGGCTGGCGGTAGACCGACGGCTACTCACTTTTCTTGCTTCGCCAAAGAAAGAAGTCAAAGAAAGGCGACCGCGAAGTCACTGCCCCTTCGGGGTTCCCGTTTTTATCCGTCAAAAATGGGAAAAGTTCGAAACTCGCTTCGCTCAGACAACGAAGCTTTCTTATCCATTTTTAACGGATAAAAACGGCAGTGCCACAACGGAATTCCAACTTCAAAAGCTAGTTCAAAACTAACTTCAAAAGCTATTTCAAAACCAACTTCAAAAGCTGCGCCTCAGCCAATTTATCTTGCTTCTCAAATTCCCGATTTGAATCCATAGTTTCCTCACAATGGTCAACCGCATCGGGCATAATAATCTCCATCTAACTCTCCACTCCAAACCGCAAGGACGCCCATGGATTTGATTATTCGTAACGCCAATTTACCCGATGGTCGTACCAATATCGATATAGCGATTGAGTCTGGTCGCATCGTCGCGATAGATCACAAGTTGCCAGCACGAGCGGTGCAAGAAATAGATGCCGCTGGCAATCTGGTATCGCCACCGTTTGTCGATGCGCACTTCCATATGGACGCGACGCTTAGCTATGGTCTGCCGCGTGTCAATCAGTCAGGTACTTTGCTAGAGGGGATTGCATTATGGGGCGAGCTGAAGCCGCTGCTGACGCAAGATGCGTTAGTGCAAAGAGCGATGCAGTATTGTGATTGGGCGGTCGGGCGTGGCTTGCTGGCGATACGGTCGCATGTCGATATTTGCGATGATCGTCTGCTGGCAGTTGAGGCTTTACTGGAGGTCAAAAAACGTGTCGCAGCTTATATCGATTTGCAATTGGTCGCTTTTCCGCAAGATGGCATATTGCGCAGCGCGACGGCGCTGACTAATTTAAAGCGGGCAATGGCGATGGGCGTTGATGTGGTCGGAGGCATTCCGCATTTTGAACGCACGATGGCCGATGGTGCGGAGTCCGTCAAAATCCTGTGCGAATACGCTGCTGACAACGGATATCGTGTGGACATGCATTGTGATGAATCGGACGATCCTTTGTCGCGCCATATCGAAACATTGGCCTATCACAGTCATCGGCTGGGTATGCAAGGCAGAGTGACTGGCTCCCACTTAACCTCGATGCATTCGATGGATAACTACTATGTCAGCAAGTTGCTGCCGTTGATACGCGAAGCCGGTGTCGCAGCGATTGCTAATCCGCTCATTAATATTACCCTGCAAGGTCGTCACGATACCTATCCAAAAAGACGTGGCATGACGCGGGTGCCAGAAATGTTGGCCTCCGGGATTGATGTCGCATTTGGTCAGGATTGCGCGATGGACCCGTGGTATAGCCTGGGTTCTGGCGACATGTTAGAAGTCGCACACATGGGATTGCATGTAGCGCAGATGACCGGGCAAGAGGCAATGCGCGCGTGCTACCGCGCCGTCACAGAGACGCCAGCGACCATCTTGGGTTTAGAAGGCTACGGTATCCAAGTCGGATGTCATGCTGATCTGGTGATACTTGACGCCGCCAATACAATAGAAGCAATACGCCTGCGTGCCGCCAGATTAACCGTCATACGACGCGGCAAAGTCATCAGCCAGATGCCTGCTGCCAAAGCTAGTTTGCAACTTGACGGCCGGCCATCACAGATTAATTTCAGGTTGTCTTAAGACATTTGTTAATTTTTTCAAAATATATACTCCCTGTATGTATATATTAAGTGTCCTTGTGTTATGTGGTCGATAGGGAATTTTTTAAATAAATTATGGGGAGTATATTAAGTCTGTATATCTTTGTGTGAAGCCCTGTTTTAGCACACGAAAATCTTCCCGGTTAATGACAGCGTGACAGCGTGCAGATTTCAGCTTTGAACTTCATGGCCTCGCGCAAGTCATACTCATTGCATCACATTTGCCCTTGGCATACAGTGACTACCGTATTTCCTATTGATCAAAAAGAGGACTCCTATGCGACCACCACTCTCCGCGACACTGCTTCTGTTGACGCTAATTGGCAGCACCAACCTTAGCGCCAACGCACAGACAGAAGAACAGCGCAGCACGCTTAACGATCAGCAAGAAGTTGCCGTCACGATTTATAACAATAATCTGGCCTTAATCAAAGATCAGCGCAAAATTCAACTCAAGAGTGGTGTCTCTTCGCTCGCCTTCCGCGATGTCAGCGCTAATATGCGGCCAGAAACCGCTTTGCTGCGCAGCATTACATCGCCAGGCAGCTTGTCGGTGCAAGAGCAAAATTTTGATTTTGATTTGCTAACGCCGCAAAAATTATTAGAAAAATACGTCGGACGTAATGTCAATGTGATCCGCACCAATACCGCGACCGGTGCAGAGACGACAGAATCTGCTCAGGTACTTTCTGCCAAAAATGGTGTCGTGCTAAAAATTGGCGACCGGATAGAAACCGGCGTGCCAGGCCGTATTGTGTACAACGATGTGCCGTCCAATCTGCGTGACCGGCCAACTTTGGTTATGGCATTGGATAACAAAGGTGCGCAGCAACAAGCGGTTGAGTTAAGTTATCTGACAAGTGGGCTAGCATGGAAAGCAGACTATGTTGTTGAACTTAATCCGGCGGAAGATAAGCTGGACATTTCTGGCTGGGTCACACTGACCAATACCAGTGGCGCAGCGTATCGCAATGCTAAATTGCAACTGGTTGCTGGCGATGTGCATCAGGTTCCTGATCAATCTCAGAGGGTACAGGTAACAGGTTACGCGGTCGCTGCCCAGCCAGTGATGAAGAGGGCGATGATAGAAGAATCTCTGTTTGAATATCACTTATATACCCTAGACCGTTTGACGACGATTGCCGAAAATCAAACCAAGCAAGTCGCTCTGTTATCCGGCAGTGCCGTGCCAGCGCACAAAGAGTTATTGCTCCGCGGTAGCGATTATTACTACCAAAGTAGTTACGGTGATATCGGTCAAAAAATCAAAGTCGCTGCCTTTATTGAGTTCGATAATAAAGAGAGCTCACACCTCGGCATGCCAATCCCCAAAGGCACTATCCGCGTCTATAAAAAAGATAGTGCAGGTAATGCCCAGTTTATCGGCGAAGACAATATTGATCACACACCGAAAAATGAAAAAGTCCGCATCAAATTGGGTGATGCTTTCGACGTTACTGCCGATAAAAAGCAAACGGACTTCAAGAAAATTTCTGGCACGGGAAAATACAATTCCAACTTCGAGAGCGAGTTTGAAATCGTATTGAAAAATGCTAAAAAAGAAGCTGTCGTCGTCACAGTACAAGAGCCAGTGCCAGGCGATTGGAAGATCATCAGCGAGAGCCAAATGCACTCTAAAGATGCCAGTAATACCGCGGTCTGGAAAATCAACGTACCGGCAGAAGGCAGCACCAAGCTGGTGTATCGCACGCAAGTCCGCTATTGATCGCAATAGCAAACGTGGTTCAGTGTTTGTAGTAAAAGAAGATATCTGGCGCAATCCGTGAGTCGTACGGATTGCGCTTGGTAGTTGATATCGCCCAAGGATTTATACGCTAGTTAAATAATATACCCTATGGAAGTATATTTTAATTGTCCAAGTATATATTGGTCAGTAATGAATATTGAGTAAAAAAATAGGGGAGTATATTGATTCTTGCGGTCGCATGCATCAATCCCTTAAGCACAATAATGGTGTTTGATGCAATATAAGCTCCGCTATCGCTTGTCTAAATAACCCTAGACAACACCAATCACCAGACCACCCGTATGCGCCCAGTGTGCAATCGGACCGAGTACGCCAATCCAGCACAAAGCAACCCAACCCAATATCATCACGACGCTAATGATTGCGATGGAATATCAACATCGCAATATGCAACTAAGTAGTATCTCAACATGGACGAAAAAAGGTGTCTATATTAATGACTCCTTTGGAATTTATACAGGCTGATATAGATACGATTCACTAATCTAGGATCGCTTTTAGGCCATCCGCACAGTGACATCTGTACGGATTGTTGTGAACAGGATTTAGAACTTAACAGCCCCAAGAATGTAAGATCGCAGTAGCACTATTTTTGCCGGGCTTGGCCGTTGACGACAGCAGAATAATCTTGCCGATACTATTAGACCCGTCGATTTCAATGATGAAATCAGGGAATCCGTCGCCATCCATATCGGTAATCCCAATGATGCGTGACGCCCAGCCATAATAGCCAAGCGCATATTCAAACTGCTTGCCGTCGTATTCAATAAAGTACGTCGCGCCTTCGCCATAGGGCGCACCGTTTTTTCCCTTAAGTCCATTTTGAACCCGCATGCCAAAAGCGACATCGTTGAGTTTTAAACGATATTGATAGTCAAGTTCGGGGTTGAGAATATGTCCGCCGTTTTTAAATACATATAAAGGATGTTTGCCTTCTTTGATCGGCGCATCAGGTACACGCAGGTGCAAGATATCATCAGCTTCTTGCTCTACCAGAGCAAGCGATGAGCTAGCCTCTGGCGCATTTTCTTCCGGTATTTGACTAACAATTTTTTTTAACCATTCTGGATTTTTATCATTGGGCGATTGCGCTTCAACAAGTAAGTCGTTCTCTTTAATGACCAGGCTATACCACCGGTCTTTAGGCCATTTGGCAGGAACGAGATGCTCAAATTGTTTTGGTACACCGTAACTGCCCATCGCCTGACCCCACTCGCCAGATTTGAGCAGTACACCTGGTTCTTTGTCCGCAGCTTGGCTGATGGGCATTAGCAACATTGCTGCTAGCAATACGATAGAACACGGAATAGTTTTCATCAAGAGAGCATGTGTTAAATCGACGGTTATAAATCAATTCAAGCGCCAGATTGCAGTATATGACGCGTCATGTAAGTATTTTATTAGTACTATCGCTTGTCTAAATAACCCCAGACAACACCAATCACCAGACCACCCGTATGCGCCCAGTTTGCAATCGGACCGAGTACGCCAATCCAGCACAAAGCAAACCAGCCCAACATCATTACGATCGTTTGTTGTGTCAAGACGATCCCAAAGCGCGGGTTGGTGCGACCTTGCATCCAGATATAGCCGAACAAGCCGTACAGTACGCCAGACATGCCGCCAAAGAAAGGCGATTGTGTCAGCAAGAATTGCACGAGATTCGACCCTATTCCAAGTACCAGGACAAACAGAATATAAAATCCCGTACTCCGTCGTGATTCGATCAACCTGCCTAGATCCCACATCGCCATCATATTAAAAATCAGATGCATGATGCCGAAGTGGATGAATATCGGCGTGATCAAACGCCAGACTTCACCATGCACAATATTGTCCAAACCATGACTGCCAGGATCGGCGATCCACAGCGGCTCTAACACCGCATCAGATGCCCCCAGCCTTGACAGCAAGGCGACCAGCAGACTGATGGCGATCAGTGTGTTGGATACATTGAGATATTTTTTTAGTGCATGCATAAAATTGATTGTTACTCTTCGTCGTCAAATTCGTCTGCCAGATTTTTCCAGCCATGACGCGCAGCGAATGCACAGAATTCTTCCGGCGCTTCCAGTACGATCATTTTTCTCTCTTGCAGACCCAGGTCGCCATGGCCAAAATCAGGGCCGACATAACCTAGCTCGCGCAACTTTGTCATGATCTGGCTGAGCAGCACTTTATCGTTATAGAGACCGTTTTCTATCGGTGCAGCAAAGTCTATGTAGACATCGATGATGCCGTAGCCTTCATCAAAAATACGGATTGCTTTGATGTCGTGGCTAGTGCCGCTGGAGTCAGTGGCTTTGAACGGGCCGCTTAAATGGATGTCGGTGTCGGTTGTCATTTTGTGTTTGAAATTGAATTGATTGATGAGAAAAAGTTCTATTGAATTAGATTCTTTTCCGATTTTTTCAGTTAGGGTTGTTCGCAGTTCCTGTATTTCCGCTAGCGTATTCGCATGTATGGAATCTTTGAACAAACCAAGCAAAGTTTGTGTGCCTACATTCCACGGGTCGCATAACTCATGTGGCTCTAAAATCGAATCATGCGTGCGAATACGCTGACGCTATTCGCACCTACAAAACGCATAAATCAATGCGCCTCTTCCCAATTATTTCCCACCCCAACTTCAGCTAGCAGTGGCACATTCAAAGCAGCCACATTCGCCATCAATTCTGGTAATTTACGTTTGACCAATTCCAGCTCTGCGTCCGGTACTTCGAGCACCAGTTCATCATGGACTTGCATGATCATTTTGGATTTTAGCTGATCAGTTTCTAGCCAACTTTGTACTGCGATCATCGCTAGTTTGATCAGATCAGCGGCGGTGCCTTGCATTGGTGCGTTGATCGCTGCGCGTTCTGCGCCTTGGCGGCGGGGGCCGTTGGGGCTGTTGATTTCTGCTAACCAGAGGCGGCGGCCGAAGACGGTTTCTACATAGCCTTGGGCTTTGGCTTGGGTGCGGGTATCGGCCATGTATTGGGCGACGCCTGGGTAGCGTTGGAAGTATTTGTCGATATAGCTTTGGGCGGCGCTACGTTCTATACCTAAATTGCCTGCCAAGCCAAACGCGCTCATGCCGTAGATCAGACCGAAGTTGATGACCTTGGCATAGCGACGCTGTTCGCTGGTGACTTCTGGCAGGGTGACGCCGAAGATTTCTGATGCGGTGGCGCGGTGTACATCTTCGCCAGCGGCAAAGGCATTCAGCAAGCTGGCGTCGCCGGAGATGTGCGCCATGATGCGGAGTTCGATTTGCGAATAATCGGCAGATACGATGTGGCTACCGGTCGGTGCGACGAAGGCTTCGCGGATGCGGCGGCCTTCGGCGGTACGGACTGGGATATTTTGCAAGTTTGGATCGTTGGATGCCAGACGGCCTGTAACTGCTACTGCTTGTGCGTAGTTGGTGTGGACGCGACCGGTGCTTGCATTGACCATCTTTGGCAGCTTGTCGGTATAGGTCGATTTGAGTTTGGCGAGGCCGCGATATTCGAGCAACACTTTGGGTAGCGGATAATTTTCTGCCAGTTTTTGTAAGACTTCTTCGTCGGTCGACGGCGCACCGGATGGCGTTTTTTTGACGACGGGTAGACCCAGTTTGACGAAGAAAATTTCACCTAATTGTTTGGGTGAATTTAGGTTGAAGGGTTGCTCTGCCAGCTCGTAGGCTTTTTGTTCCAGCTCAAGTAAGCGGATACCAATTTCATGTGATTGCGTGGCTAATAAATCTTTGTTGATGAGTACACCGTTGCGCTCGATTTTTTGCAACACGATAGAGGTCGGCAATTCGATCTCGTGATAAATGCGGGTGAGTTTTGCATCGGGTTCTATCTGTGGCCACATTGCCAGATGCAGTTGCAGCGTGATATCGGCATCTTCTGCCGCGTATTGTGTAGCGCGTTCCAGATCAACTTGATCGAAACAGATTTGCGATGCACCTTTGCCGCAGACTTCTTCAAAGCTGATGGTTTTTCTGCCTAGATGGCGCAAGGCCAGGCTGTCCATGTCATGCGATTTGTGCGATTCAAATACATAAGATTCCAGCAGCGTGTCGTGTTGTATCCCCAGTAAATGAATACCGTGATTAGCGAAGATATGGCTGTCGTATTTGAGGTTTTGGCCGACCTTGGGTTTGCTAGCATCTTCTAACCATGGCTTGAGCTTTGCCAGTACCACCTCGCGGCTGAGTTGCGCCGGCGCGCCGGGGTAGTTGTGTGCTAGCGGGATATAAGCAGCTAATCCCGGTTCGCAACATAAAGAGATGCCGACCATTTGCGCCGTCATCGGCTCTAGCGACGTAGTTTCGGTATCGACAGAGGTGAGGGCGGCTTGATTGATTTTTGCCAGCCATTGATCCAGCGCGGCTTCGGTCAGAATCATGTCGTACTGAGTTACTGCTGGCGCTGCCGGAATGTCAGCAGGGCTGGTGATTGAGGCTGTAGACGAGGCTGCAGAAGTCGCGTTGCTAGCCTCATCGCCAAACAAGCCCGCTTGTGCGTTGTTTGTATTGGACGCTGTTTTGAGTGGCGTTGCACCGGCAGTTGGATCGCCCGATAATTCACGTAGCCAGCTTTTAAAACCATAACGTGTGAAGAAGGCGAGCATGGCTTCTTTGCTCTCTTCTTTGGCAATTAGCGATTCGTCGATGGAAATATGCTGTGCCGACAAGTCGCAATCTGTTTTGACGGTGATCAAAACCCGGCCTTGCGGCAACCAGTCTAATGCCTGACGTAGGTTGTCGCCAACTACGCCTTTAATCTTATCGGCATTGGCGATGACGCCATCTAAGCTGTCGTATTCTGCCAGCCATTTGACGGCAGTTTTGGGGCCGCATTTGGCGACACCTGGCACGTTATCGACGGTATCGCCAATCAATGTGAGGTAATCAATGATGCGGTTTGGCGGTACGCCAAACTTGGCGATGACACCAGCTTCATCGAGCTTCTCATTACTCATGGTGTTGATCAGTGTGACATTGGCGTTGACCAGTTGTGCCAGATCTTTATCGCCGGTCGAGACGATGGTGTTCATGCCGCGTGATGTTGCTTCTACCGCGAGGGTGCCAATCACGTCGTCTGCTTCGACGCCTTCGACCATCAGTATCGGCCAGCCCATGGCGGTGACGGCTTCATGAATGGGAACAATTTGCAGGCGCAGGTCGTCGGGCATCGGTGCGCGTTGTGCTTTGTATTCTGGATAGAGGTCGTCGCGAAAGGTTTTACCTTTTGCATCAAACACGCAGGCGATGTAGGCGGCCGGATAATCGTAGCGTAATCGGCGTAACATATTGATCATGCCGTAGATCGCGCCTGTTGGCTCGCCTTGCGCATTGCGCAGGTCCGGCATGGCATGGAAAGCGCGGTATAGGTAGCTGGACCCATCGACTAATAACAAGGTTTTTTGCATAAGGATAATGGTAATGAGTGACAGCGGAAAAAGGATATTGAAGTTGCGCCAAATGGTCAACGGCGAAAAAGCCACGGCGCTCAAAGCGCGCGAATCTTGGCATATGTTCACGATTATGGCAGAGTTTATTGAGTCTACCGAACGTCTCTCGGGCGTCGGTCCCGCCGTGACGATTTTTGGTTCTGCCAGAACGCCGGTTGAGCATACTGATTATCTGATGTGCGTCGATCTGGCGCGGCGTTTATCGGATGCAGGTTTTGCGGTGATTTCTGGCGGTGGCCCGGGGATTATGGAGGCGGCTAATAAAGGTGCCTTTGAGGGTGTATCGTCATCGGTGGGCTTAAACATTGAGCTACCGCATGAGCAGAAAAATAACCCCTGGCAAAATATCTCGCTGACCTTCCGGCATTTTTTTGCACGCAAAGTCGCCTTTGTAAAATACGCCGATGCTTATGTGGTTTTTCCCGGTGGTTTTGGTACCTTGGATGAATTGACCGAGGTGCTGACATTGATCCAGACCGGCAAGACGCGGCATATTCCGGTGATTTTGGTCGGCAGCAGTTTTTGGCGTGGCTTGCTGGATTGGATTAAAACCCAGCTAGTCGGCAATGGCACGATAGACGCAAGCGATTTAAATCTGGTGCAATTGATTGACGAGCCTGCCAATATCGTGGACGCGATTTTTGCGTTTTATGAGGCAAGAGATATCGAACCTTCGGACGAAGAGCGGCAGAAAATGCTGTATTTGTAGTGCTTGGTGTTAGATCGCTAACAGCATTAAACATGGCGGATGCGGCGTGCGTTGCGGGTTGCATTGCTGGCTGATGGGTTGATTCAATAAAATATATACTCCATATTAGTATATTTAAGTGTCCATAGATTACTTGGTCTGTAAGGCATATTTATGAAAATAATGGGGGAGTATATTTATTTCAGCCTGTTATTGGCAGCTTGGAGCTGACTAGTTAAGTGATCAGACTTGATTAGTGAGCCGAACTAAGCAGCCATTGCAGACAGTCGTTTAAATGCATATTCGTATCGATCGTGGTTGCGCATATTGCTATCGTCGTTCTGAAACATTTCAGCGTCATCAGCCTGGGTATAAGCTTTGCGTCGACCTCCTGGTATTTTTGTCGTTTAAACCCAGATTTTCCATTGGAACAGCGACAAGTGTGCCTTTGGCGGACTGACTGGCTAGACGCGACGACGACGCAAGCTGCATCTTGCTAGGAGGAGCAACAACGCCAGGTAGTTCGCCAAAGGTGCAGTTGTCGCTGTAGCGCTCACACTCAAATCGCGGTCGTGCTATCCCTTTGAAGACCGCACGCCCTCTGCGTTTTTTGCGAAGTAGTAGCGGTCTAATGGAAAATCTGGGTTAAATCCTTGCCAGATAATCTGGATATAACTGTGAGTAGTTCCAGCCCTTTGCTACAATGGCAGCACGATTCCACAAGCCTGAAGTGACTATCATGAAAAAATTTTCCAAGCCATCTACGCTCGTTTTGTTTTGCTTAAGTGCAGTAATTTTGCCTTTTAGTGCAATGGCACAGACTAAGCCAGTCTCGTCAGCCCCGTCTTCCGCTGCATCAGTAGCATCTACAGCAGTACC
The DNA here is from genome assembly GCF_040544435.1 of Undibacterium sp. GrIS 1.2. Lineage (NCBI taxonomy): Bacteria > Pseudomonadati > Pseudomonadota > Betaproteobacteria > Burkholderiales > Oxalobacteraceae > Undibacterium > Undibacterium sp. GrIS 1.2. The sequence continues at coordinate 118,687 of NZ_JBEONP010000004.1, read as the reverse complement.
TTTAGAGCGCATTGAAGAAGCGCCAGATAGTGGTGTCAAACTGATTAAACCGGGACCAAAGGCCAGCACGCCAAGCAAGATCGTAGAAAAGCGTGCTGTGGGCGGTAAAGTGACAGAGGCTGAAGTGACTGCTGCTGGTAGTAATTACACCATCAAGGCTAATCCAGAAATTGGTAATGCACCCCGAGGCACAGTACAAGGCGATGCAAACCGTGGCGCGCAGTGGAAGGTAATGGAGTTCGGCGGCAAAAAAGAAGCAAAAGAAGTGGAAGAGATTCCGACTTTGGCTCCAGCGCCGAAAGTCTCTTCCCCACCGGTCTCTGCACCAGCGTCTTCAGCGGCGACAAGTTCAGCGACAAAAAAATAATTCATAACAGCCTCACTCTCTTTTCTTGATATGGCAGTATTTACATCGGTAAGTCTGGACGATCTTCGTCCGTGGATGACGCAATTCCCATTGGGGAACGCGTTATCAATTAAAGGCATCGCCTCCGGCATTGAAAACAGTAATTTTTTTATCAATACCGATGCAGGTGAATTTGTTCTGACAATTTTTGAAAATCTGAGTTTTGAACAACTGCCGTTTTACCTCAAGTTAATGCGCCATCTGGCAGATCGCGGTGTTTTGGTACCAGCGCCAATTGCAAATGATCAAGGGGAATTAGTCTCTTCCTTGCACGGCAAGCCAGCAGCAATTGTCAGCAAATTAGAAGGCAGTTCGCAAATGGCACCCGCCGCATCCCATTGCGCAGAAGTAGGTGCAATGCTGGCGCGTATGCATGTGGCGGCCAAAGATTTTGAAATACGCCAGCCTAATTTACGCGGTCTTGAATGGTGGAATCAGACTACCCCCGCGGTATTGCCGTTTTTATCTGAGACTAACCAGCATCTGTTGTGCGCAGAGATGCATTATCAAGAGACATTTGCCACTACCGCGATTTATAAAGCATTGCCGGGCGGACCTGTGCATGCAGACTTGTTTCGTAATAATGTGATGTTTGACGGTGAGCGGCTGACAGGTTTTTTTGATTTTTATTTCGCCGGTTGCGACACCTGGTTATTTGATGTCGCTGTAACGGTCAACGACTGGTGTATTGACGTAGCGACTGGTGAGCTGGATTTGCCCAGAGTCCATGCTCTGCTGACTGCCTACCATGCGGTGCGAGCATTTACTGCCGATGAGCAAATTGCCTGGCAGCCGATGCTACGCGCTGCGGCGCTGCGATTTTGGTTATCCCGATCTTATGATTTTTATTTGCCGCGTGATGCTGAAATGCTGACGCCGCATGACCCCGGCCATTTTGAGCGTATTCTTCGCCTACGCGAGGCGAATAACGCTCCTCCTTTACCGATCCCTGTACCCCTAGCCGCCACGTAACACAAACAATGAATCAGCCTAATGTAGAGTTATCCCCCAATTCCAATCCCGCGCCAATGATGGGATGGGCTTGGGTTAAAGCTGGATTTCAGCTTTTCCGTAAACAGCCTGTAGAAATGTTGACGCTGTTTTTTGCGTATATGTTTTTGACGATGGCAATTGGCCTGATTCCCTTCGTCGGGCAGTTTTTGCCGATGATACTGGTGCCGGTCTTTTCTATGAGTTTCTTACAAGCTTGTCGCCATATCGAAAACGGACAAAGAGTTCATCCTAATCTTTTACTGCTGGGTTTTCGTTCGCCTGCATTTTCTCGGTTGCTGACGCTAGGTTCTCTTTATCTGATCGCTGCGATGCTGGCAATCGGCGCATCGACTTTGGTTGACGATGGCGCATTCTGGAATTATTTGACGACCCAAAAACCGATAGACCCAAAAGACACTCAAAGTTTGCCGGATCCCGGTATGTTTTGGGGCATGCTGTGTTCTGCAGTGGTGTATATCCCTGCATTAATGGCATTTTGGTTCGCTGCGCCGCTGATCGTCTGGCAGGAAATGGGCTTGGGCAAGTCCGTGTTTTATAGCTTTTTTGCGGTACGCGGTGCTGGTAAGGCGTTCGTGATTTATGGATTGTCCTGGTTATTAATAGGGGTGATGTTGCCAACCGTATTGAGCTTAATCATCGTCCTTATCGTAGGCAAACCAATTTTAGGCGTGATTATTATGTTGCCGGTATCACTGATGTTGACAGTGGTGATGTACTGCTCATTTTATCCGACGTATATTTCGATTTTTGGCAGGCCGCAAGACAAACCAAGCACCGCCGTCGATCAGGTCACAGACGCTACCGCAAACACTGCACCAAAGCAGCCGGCAGAGGTGGATTCTGCCGATCCTGATCACACTAAGCCCGGCGGAAATTAAACCCCGACAACTTAGTGTATTAATGTAAACAATACACCCGGTTTAAGCCTCAAGCTGAACATGCTCTGAGGCTAAATCCAAATCCTCGATGATTTCATAAGTGTGTGTCATAGCCGCAGTTTTCTCTAACATGATCGAGGCAGAGCAATATTTTTCATGCGAGAGTTTAATCGCGCGTTCCACCAGGTTAGGTTTCAAGTTACGACCGCGAACGATAAAGTGGAAATTGATCTTAGTGAAAACCTTAGGCTCGGTTTCTGCCCGTTCTGCTTGTAATTTGACTTCGCAGCCACGTATATCTTGTTTGCTTTTGCGCAATATCAACACCACATCGTAAGCAGAGCAGCCGCCAGTCCCTAGCAACACCATTTCCATCGGGCGCGGTGCTAGATTGCGACCGCCGCCATCGGGCGCGCCATCCATCATGACTGCATGGCCAGAGCCGGTTTCTGCTAAAAACGACATACCCGATAAGCCAGTCCAACGTACTGTTGCTTCCATGTGTTACCTCCAAAATATAGGTTTTACGCAAAACGACTCCGGCTGCGTTGTAGTGACTAGTCATACTTGAGTACGGACTCAGTCGCTAAGCTTTGCGGGAACAATTTTGCCTAAGCCCTAAAATAATATAACCAGGCCGCCATTGTAACGCAGCGCTAAATTTGGGATTTCTCCGCAAAAATAGTAAAAAATGCTGCACATAATCATCACCCCAGTCCGATAATCAGAAATAAGTGCTTATGCTATAAAAAACTTGTAAAAAAATGAGTTTAAAAGGCACTATTTTTAAAAAAATTACATAGATTATCTTGCACTGCACAATTTATTGTTCTATTATTGACTCATCGGTTATTTAAGTATTGCTTCTAAGTAACCACGCAATTGTCTCCTCTGCCTCCTTAGGTGGATTCAACCCGAAGCCAAGTCTTCGGGTTTTTTTTGTTCATTTTTTGCGCTTGTTTAATCAAGATATGGCCGATCTATTTGCTCATTTTTTAAACAGTGCTTGCACTAAGTCCTTGAAAATACTATAATTTCCGACTCTCTGTTAGCCCAAGAGGGAAGTTACAAGGGAGAGTCTGCCAATTAATTGTCGGCAGAACCACCAAAGTACCAAGAACACAGGGCGTTTTTAACTCTTACTAGGATTCATCATGAAAACCTTTTCCGCAAAAGCACACGAAGTGCAGCGCGACTGGTTCGTGATTGACGCGACGGACAAAATACTCGGACGTGTTGCCAGCGAAGTGGCACTCCGTTTGCGCGGCAAACACAAACCTGAATTTACTCCCCACGTTGACACGGGCGATTTCATCGTCGTAATCAATGCAGGTAAACTGCGTGTTACAGGTACTAAAGCTCTGAATAAGACTTACTACCGTCACACTGGCTACCCAGGCGGTATCTACGAAACTAATTTCCAGAAAATGCAAGCGCGTTTTCCAGGCCGTGCACTCGAGAAGGCAGTTAAAGGCATGTTGCCTAAAGGCCCACTCGGTTACGCGATGATCAAGAAGCTGAAAGTGTACGCTGAGGCAACTCATCCGCACACTGCGCAGCAACCTCAAGTACTCGACATCTAAGGATTAGCCATGATCGGTAATTACAACTACGGTACTGGCCGTCGCAAGAGCGCAGTTGCTCGCGTCTTCCTGAAAACCGGCAGCGGCAAGATCGTTGTGAACGGCAAGCCAGCGAACGAATACTTCTCTCGTGAAACAGGTTTGATGGTTATTCGTCAGCCTTTGGAATTGACTAACCATCTCGAAACTTTCGATATCATGGTCAACGTTCACGGCGGCGGCGAGTCCGGCCAAGCTGGTGCGGTTCGTCACGGTATTACTCGTGCATTGATCGACTACGAAGCAACATTGAAGCCAGAGCTGTCAAAAGCTGGTTTCGTTACTCGTGATGCTCGTGAAGTTGAACGTAAAAAAGTCGGCTTGCGTAAAGCACGTCGCGCTAAGCAGTTCTCCAAGCGTTAATCTCGCGGACTCTGTTTCAAAAAGCCGTCAGGTTATCTACCTGGCGGCTTTTTTCATTTGGAACTGTATTAAGAGTCTAATTTATGTCAGAGTCTTATTTACAATTTTTTGTCAGTTCTACTGCTAAAATACGAACAAAATTTCTGTCGAGGAATATACGATGATCAAAATAGGTACAGTTGGCGGCACTGGTTACACAGGCGTGGAGCTGTTACGTTTGTTAGCTACTCACCCGCAGGCGCAAATCGTTGCAATCACTTCACGTAAGGAAGATGGATTGCCAGTGGCGGACATGTATCCGTCTCTGCGTGGACATCTTGATATCGCATTTTCTTCCCCTGATAAAGCAAAATTAACTGAATGCGATGTGGTGTTTTTCGCGACGCCACACGGTGTCGCCATGGCGCAAGCGCCTGAGTTGCTGGCTGCGGGTGTCAAAGTAATCGATCTGGCAGCGGATTTTCGTTTAAAAGATGTTAGTCAGTTTGAAAAATGGTACGGCATTCCCCATAGCTGCACAGACGTGTTGGCTGAGGCCGTGTATGGTTTGCCTGAGCTGAATCGTGCCGCGATCAAAACAGCACGTGTTATTGGTAATCCCGGCTGCTATCCAACAACCATGCAGCTCGGCTTTTATCCGCTGCTAAAGGCTGGTGTAATTGATGCAGGCAATCTGATTGCCGATTGCAAGTCCGGTGTCTCTGGAGCGGGTCGCAAAGCAGAAATCAGTTTGTTGTTTACTGAAGCGGGCGATAATTTCAAAGCGTATAGCGTGTCGGGTCATCGTCATCATCCAGAGACTGTCGAGCAACTGCAATATGTGACAGACGACAAAATTGGATTGCTATTTACGCCTCATCTGGTGCCAATGATACGTGGCATGCATTCGACTTTATATGGTCGCCTGAATAGGGAAATAAGTAATGAGGACTTACAGGCATTATTTGTTGACGCCTATAAAGATGAGCCTTTTGTGGATGTGATGCCATTTGCTAGCCATCCAGAGACCCGGTCTACTCGTGCATCAAATATGCTACGTTTGGCTTTGCATAGACCAAATAACGGGGACACAGTGATCGTTTTGGTGGTGCAAGATAATCTGGTCAAGGGCTCAGCTGGTCAAGCTGTGCAATGTATGAATATTATGTTTGATCTGGATGAACGCACGGGCTTACAGCACGTCGCTGTTCTGCCTTAAGGCATGGCTAAGTCACGTTCTTCGTTACGACGTCTTAGCGCGTCGAAAATGACGATACGCCAAGACCAGCCTTGGACGATCAAAGCGGCGCTGATCGTTTTGATTCTTGGTTTAGGCGGTGCCGTTGCGCTGTGGACTTACGATTTAGGTCGCAGTTTTGCGTTTGGGCCGAAAATTAAACCAGAGCAGGTTGAGCAACTACATGTACAGATAGAACAGATCACCGCCGAACGCGACAAACTGGCTGCACAAGTAAACACGGTAGATAGTCAGCAAAATATTGAGAAATCTACGCAAAAGCAATTAACCGATCAGGTCAAAAATCTGACGGCAGAAAATCTGAAGCTAAAAGATGATTTGGCTTTTTTTGAAAGTCTGATGCCATCAGCTACTGGCGCAGAAGGCATTACTGTGCAGCGAGTTAAAGCAGAAATGGTTGCGCCAAATCAAATGCGTTATCGTATTTTGATTATGCAAGGCGGTAAAGGCGGGCGCGATTTTGTTGGTGACGTGCAGTTATCGCTATCTTTAGTACAGGCTGGCAAACCTGTTATGATGCAATTCCCCGATCCTAAAATGGGCGATGCTGGCAAACTAAAATTATCGTTTAGATACTATCAGCGTTTAGAGGGTGTAGTTACTTTGCCAGAAGGCGCAACGGTAAAATCGCTACAAGCCAAAGTAATGGACAAAGGTCAAATACGCGCTCAGCAGTCGATTAATTTGTAAGGAATTTATTCATGTTTAATCGCAAAAATAAAAATACGATTGATAGCCTGATTGGCGTTTCCACGAGCATCCAAGGCGATTTGCATTTCAAAGGCGGCCTGCGGATTGATGGTCATGTTACCGGTAACGTCATCGCTAATCCTGAAGAATCCAGCATGCTGGTCATTTCTGAGCAAGCTAAAATTGATGGCGAAGTCCGCGCCGGTCATGTCGTTGTGAATGGCGAAATCAACGGGCCTGTTTTTTCTTCAGAATTGATTGAGTTGCAACCTAAAGCCAGAATTTCAGGCGATGTGCATTATAAGGCGCTAGAAATGATGAATGGCGCTTTAGTCACTGGTAAATTGACACATGAACAAGCTAGCGAGCCCGTATTGAAATTAGCTTCCTCGCACAGCTAAGCTTTATTACAAGCAACCGCGTCACTGAAACATCTAACACCATATAGGTCTATAATAAAGATCTGTCAGAACAGTAGGAGCACGAAATGAATGCAGTAGCCGAAATGCCAGCACCAATTATTTTTAGTGAGAGTGCCGCCGCTAAAGTAGCACAATTGATTGAAGAAGAAGGTAATCCTGATCTGAAACTACGCGTCTTTGTCCAAGGTGGCGGATGCTCGGGTTTTCAGTACGGTTTTACTTTTGATGAAATCATCAATGAAGACGACACCGCAATGACTAAAAATGGCGTGCAGTTGTTGATCGACTCAATGAGCTACCAGTATCTGGTTGGTGCAGAGATTGATTACAAAGATGATTTAGAGGGCGCGCAATTTGTGATTAAAAACCCAAATGCGACAACAACCTGTGGTTGTGGATCTTCTTTCTCTGCATAATATTTGCGAGAGTTGGGATAAAAAAGGATGCTGCGGCGTCCTTTTTTTACGCCTGAAAATTATTCAGCGTAGCGCTTTGCAACAATTCATCACAACGAAGACGACTTTGATTACACTGAATTAAAAACGGAATCACAAAAAGGCCATCGCTAAAAGCGAGTCGTTAAAAGGGAGCCACTATGACGCAGACAGCAATTGATGACGTGCAGCCAGAACAAATACTGCCACAAACACTGCCGCAAGTAGCATCGCAATCGACCCAGGCGCATCAGCAGCGCCAGCGTGCTGTGGTCGCTGCATTGCGAAAGGTATTGCCAGAGCGTAGCGTGCTGTATCAGGAAGAAGATACCCGACCGTATGAGTGCGATGGCTTGGCGGCTTATCGTCAATTACCTATGGTCGTCAGCTTGCCTGAAAATGAGCAGCAAGTGATTGCGGTCTTAAATATTTGCCGCGAACTCAACGTCCCTATCGTGCCGCGCGGTGCCGGTACTGGCTTATCCGGTGGCGCGATGCCTATCGTTGATGGTGTTGTGTTATCTACCGCCAGACTAAACAAAATTATCAAGGTGGATGCGTATTCTCGCACGGCGGTAGTCCAGCCTGGCGTACGCAATCTTGCCATCTCAGAAGCCGTATCTACTTTAGGCTTGTATTACGCACCTGATCCATCTTCCCAAATCGCCTGTACGATAGGTGGTAACGTTGCCGAAAATTCTGGCGGTGTGCACTGCCTCAAGTACGGCTTAACCGTTCACAACGTTTTACGGGTTCGTGCAATCACCATCGATGGCGAGGTAATTGAGCTGGGTGGCGAGTCATTAGATGCTTCAGGGCTTGATCTCCTCGCCGTATTCATAGGATCAGAAGGTATGCTCGGAGTTGTCACTGAGGTGACCGTTAAATTAGTGCCTAAACCACAAGCCGCGCGCGTAATCATGGCCTCGTTTGATGACGTGGTTAAAGGCGGTAACGCAGTAGCGAATGTGATTGCTGCCGGCATTATTCCTGCCGGATTAGAGATGATGGATAAGACCTCATCACGCATGGTAGAGCCGTTTGTAAAAGCAGGTTATGACGTCGATGCCGAGGCGATTTTATTATGCGAATCCGATGGCACCGATGATGAAGTAGAAGAAGAAATCCAGCGCATGTGCGAAGTGCTGGAAAACGCAGGTGCTACCGCCATCGCGGTCTCCCAAAGCGAAGCAGAGCGGCTTAAGTTCTGGTCGGGGCGTAAAAATGCCTTCCCTGCTGCTGGCCGGATTTCCCCTGATTATTACTGTATGGATGGCACGATTCCACGCAAAAATCTGTCCCAGGTATTACTCGGCATTGCTGCTATGGAACAAAAATATGGTTTGCGTTGCGCTAATGTATTCCATGCGGGTGATGGTAATTTGCATCCTTTGATTTTGTTCGATGCGAATAAGGAAGGGGAATTTCATCAGGCTGAATTATTCGGTGCGGAAATACTGGAATTATGCGTAGAAGTTGGCGGCACGATTACTGGTGAGCATGGTGTAGGCATAGAAAAAATCAACTCGATGTGCGTGCAGTTTTCCGCTGCAGAGTTAGATGCATTCCGTGCGGTAAAGCGCTCGTTTGATACTGCGTTTTTACTTAATCCGGACAAGGCCATTCCGACTTTGCGTCGCTGCGCTGAGTACGGGCGTATGCATGTCAAACGTGGACAATTGAAGTTCCCAGATTTGCCTCGATTTTAGATGTCCATATATTCTGAGCCTTCTGGCACGAAAATGGCTGGAGAGCCGCAGAACGTATGGACGACTGATTTTGGAAATTATTCTCTAAAAAAATCCGGTATTCATATAAGCAACAAAAATAAAACATGAAAAACACGACGAACCAATATCGCTGATATGGAAAAAATTTTACAAGACTTTCGTGAACGAATTCAGGCGGCATCTGCGCACAAGACCGCGCTACGCATTCAGGGCGGTGCGAGTAAAAGCTGGTATGGGCAGCAAAGCGTCGGCGAGTTGCTTGATACCCGCGCTTACGCTGGCATCGTAGCCTATGAACCAACTGAGCTGGTCATCACGGCGCGTTGCGGTACTCCGCTGGCGCAGATCGAAGCAGCTTTGGATCAGCATCATCAAATGCTGGCATTCGAGCCGCCACGCTTCAATCAGCATGCGACCTTAGGTGGTATGCTGGCCGCGGGTTTATCCGGTCCGCGGCGGGCGACGGTCGGTGCGGTAAGGGATTTTGTGTTGGGTGCCAGCCTGATGGATGGTCGTGGCGAATTACTGCATTTTGGTGGCCAGGTGATGAAGAATGTCGCTGGCTATGACGTCTCGCGGTTGCTGGCGGGGTCGATGGGAACCTTGGGTTTGATTACCGATATCTCGATTAAGGTATTACCTAAACCGTTTGCCGAGACCACGCTGGTATTTGCTTTATCAGAAGCCGAGGCACTGACTAGACTAAATCAATGGGGAGGACAGGCCTTGCCAATTTCCGCCAGCGCATGGCATGTTGGTCGTCTGATGTTACGTTTGTCTGGTGCTGAAGCGGCAATACGTTCCGCTAAAAAACAGCTTGGTGGTGAAGAGGTTAAGGACGCGGCAAGCTACTGGCATTCTTTACGAGAGCAGACACATGAATTTTTTGCACAGGATGATGAACATGGATTATGGCGCTTGTCTTTGCCAAGCAGTGCAGTACCTTCGCAGTTGACTGGCAAATCCATGATCGAATGGGGCGGCGCGCAACGCTGGTTATTCACTGATGAAAACCCGCAGCACATACGCGATGCTGCCAGTCGCGCTGGTGGTCATGCGAGCTTATTCCGCGCTGGCGACAAGTCGGTTGGCGTATTCGCACCACTAACACCTGCGGTTGCCAAAATTCATCGCAATTTAAAAGCGGCGTTTGATCCGGCGGGGATATTTAATCCCGGACGCATGTACCCTGATCTGTAATTAGAAAAACTATGCAAACTAATCTCGCTGATTTTATCAAGAACACTCGCGAAGGCCAGGAAGCCGAAGAGATTTTGCGCAAGTGCGTTCACTGCGGTTTTTGTACCGCTACTTGCCCCACTTATCAATTGCTGGGAGACGAATTAGATGGCCCACGTGGACGCATTTATCTAATTAAGCAAGTATTGGAAGGTAAGCCCGCTACGGTAAAAACCCAGCAGCATCTGGATCGTTGTTTAACCTGTCGCAATTGTGAATCGACTTGTCCATCTGGTGTGCAATACGGCCGGCTGATCGACATTGGTCGCAAGGTGGTTGAAGACCAAGTCCCGCGACCAGTGGCGCAACGCTTAATGCGTGCTGCACTCAAGCAGATACTGCCGCGACAATCTATTTTTAATCCAGCGATGAAGTTGGGGCAGGCGGTACGTCCCTTATTGCCAAAAGTCTTACAGAATAAAGTGCCGGTCGCGCAAGCTTCAGGCAACTGGCCGCAAACGCAACATGTGCGCAAGATGCTGCTGCTGGATGGTTGCGTACAACCTGCGATGTCGCCTAACATCAATGCCGCTACTGCGCGCGTACTGGATGCTTTAGGCGTACAACTGATCGTCGCAGCTAAGGCTGGCTGCTGCGGTGCCATTCGTTTTCACCTCAACGATCAGGATGGTGGTTTGGACGATATGCGTCGCAATATTGATGCATGGTGGACTTATGTAGAGCAGGGTGCAGAAGCTATTGTGATGACGGCATCGGGTTGTGGCGTCACCGTAAAGGACTACGGACATTTACTTGCACATGACAAGGCCTATGCAGAAAAAGCACGACGTATTTCAGCAATGACGCGAGACTTAAGCGAAATTCTGCCAGAATTTGAAATTGAACTAGCGCGCAAACTTCAAGGCAAAATCACTCAACGTATTGTCTGGCATCCGCCTTGTACTTTGCAACATGGCCAGCAAATTCGCGGCAAGGTAGAGGGCTTGTTACGCAGCGCCGGAGTGGATGTAAAGCTATGTGCAGATAGCCACTTATGCTGTGGCTCCGCCGGGACTTATTCTGTATTGCAGCCAGAATTGTCGTATCAGTTGCGTGACAATAAATTACGCAATTTACAGGCGACGGGTGCTGAGATCATTTTGTCGGCCAATATCGGCTGCCTCACGCATTTGCAATCCGGTACCAGTACACCCGTGCGGCATTGGGTCGAATTGCTGGACAGCGCTTTAAGCGATACTTTAAGCGACACTTTAAGCGAAATTAAGTAAGCGAATAATCATGATACAGACCTTCACTATTTTGCTGATTTTTCAGTGCTTAGGCGAAGGCTTGGTATATGTAACTGCGCTACCAATACCGGGGCCGGTGGTCGGTATGTTGTTGCTATTCTTTTTCCTGTTATTAAAAAAAGATTTGGCGCAAAAACTCGCACCTACGATTCAGGAATTCTTACGTCATCTTTCTCTATTATTTATCCCTGCCGGGGTTGGCATTATGGTGTACGGTCAGAGGGTGTTAGATGAATGGATGCCGCTGGTTTTGGCTCTGCTGATTAGTACGGCGCTCTCAATTATTGTGACGGCAGTTGTCGTGCGCTGGTTGCAAAAATGAGTACCCACTTTAGTGATTTTAGTGACTTCAGCAATCTGTGGGTATATCTCGCAGCGTCTCCGTTATTAGGGTTGACTGCCACGCTATTGGCGTACCAAGTTGCTTATAAATTGTATGAAAAAGCAAAGTTCAATCCGCTGGCTAATCCCGTTGCGATTGCGGTTATTTTATTGGTGTTTTTGCTGACGTTGACTCATACACCCTATAAGACGTATTTTAACGGCGCGCAATTTGTTCATTTTTTGCTGGGGCCAGCGACTGTCGCGTTAGCAATTCCTTTGTATCAGCAGTTGGGTAAACTCAAGCGTGACTGGTTTGCTTTCCTCGCGGGTGCTTTGCTGGGGAGTGCGGCTGCGATTGTCAGCGCGATGTGCATAGCCTGGTTATTTGGTGCGTCAGTAGTAACGATACTGTCTATCGCACCCAAATCGGTGACGATGGCAATCGCGATAGAGATTGCAGAAAAAGTCGGTGGTTTGCCCTCGCTAACTGCCGTATTAGTGATGATTACCGGCATTCTGGGAGCAACGATGGCGCGTGGTTTACTTAACCTACTAAAGATCAAGGACGAGAGCATTAGAGGATTCGCACTCGGCGTGAGTGCCCATGGCATCGGTACTGCCAGAGCGTTTCAGGTGAGTGAGCAAATGGGCGCATTTGCTGGTTTGGCGATGGGCATTTCCGGGCTACTTACTGCATTGATTTTGCCTTTTGCATTGCATCTCGCCAAACTCACCTGATCTGCTGTTTTACCTGCGCGGTTAGCGCTATTGGCGTCACTTGCGTCGCTTATTCCGCTAGCAGTTTTTCTATATCCGCCACCAGTTCGGCAGGCGTTGTCAGCGGCGCATATCGGTTGAATACTGTGCCGTCTTTTTTGATCAGAAATTTAGTGAAATTCCATTTGATCGCCTCACTACCCAGTAAGCCTGGTGCTTTCGATTTCAGGTATTGATATAGCGGATGAGCATCTTTGCCATTTACATCAATTTTGGCAAAAAGCGGAAAAGTCACGCCATAATTTTTTTCACAAAATGAACCAATCTCATCCGCTGTGCCAGGCTCCTGATGACCAAACTGGTTACATGGAAAACCTAATACTTCTACGCCTTTATCTCTAAATTGCTGGTATACCGCTTCCAAGCCTTGGTACTGCGGAGTAAAGCTGCAATTGCTGGCGGTATTTACAATAAGAAGAACTTTGCCTGCATATTGTTTTAGATCAACGGGTTGGCCTTGCAGATTATCTGCATTGAAGTCGAGTACGCTCATACGATTCCTAAATGTGAGGTTCCTGCAGTTAAATCGCGGTCTTTTGATTCTTTACCTCTCAACATAATCGCGAGACGTAGTTCATTGACCGAGTCAGCATTGCGCAAAGCATCTTCATACGTAATCAAATCTGCCTCATGTAAATCAAACAGAGATTGATCAAAGGTTTGCATGCCAAGCTCACGAGATTTTTTCATGATTTCTTTAATTTCATGCACGTTACCCTTGAAGATTAAGTCAGAAACCAGCGGTGAGTTCAGCATGATTTCGATCGCAGCAACACGGCCTTTTTTTCCGCGTAAAGGGATAAGTCGCTGAGAAATTACTGCTTTTAAGTTTAAGGACAAATCCATCAGCAATTGTGCACGACGTTCCTCCGGGAAGAAGTTGATGATACGGTCTAGCGCCTGATTCGAGCTATTGGCATGCAGAGTCGCAAGGCAAAGATGTCCAGTTTCTGCAAAAGCAATCGCAAAATCCATGGTCTCGCGATCACGGATCTCACCGATCTGTATCACGTCTGGTGCTTGACGCAATGAATTCTTCAGAGCAGCACCCCAGTCCTCGGTATCGATACCAATTTCACGCTGCGTAATAATGCAATTACCATGCGGGTGTACATATTCAATCGGATCTTCAATGGTAATGATATGGCCGTAGCTATTCGCATTGCGGTGCCCGAGCATAGCCGCCAGCGAAGTTGATTTACCTGAGCCAGTCGCACCAACCATGATGACCAAACCACGTTTGGTCATCGCCACATCTTTAAGATGTTCCGGCAAACCTAAGTCTTCTAACTTCGGAATTGCTGTCGTGATCGTACGTAAAACCAAGCCAACACGACCTTGTTGCATAAAAGCAGAAACGCGAAAACGACCCATGCCGGCAGGATTAATCGCGAAATTACATTCTTTGGTGGATTCAAATTCGGCAGCTTGCTTATCGTTCATGATCGAGCGTGCTAAATCAACCGTGTGGGCTGAAGTTAGTGGCTGATTTGATACCGGCGTCACTTTGCCATCGATTTTAAAGGCAGGTGGAAATTCTGCTGTGATAAATAAATCCGAGCCGTTCTTGCTTAGCATTAGCCTTAGCAAGTCGTGCATGAATTTGGTGGCCTGATCGCGTTCCATCTTGAGCGTCCTTATAGATACTTATTTGCTGCAATTAACCTGGGAAATTATCCGGCGTTTTAGCTGCCGCTCGCGCAGTTCCTACAGAGATGACATTCCGTCTGACTAAATCTGTCAGATTTTGATCCAGCGTTTGCATGCCTAAATTACTGCCAGTTTGGATCGATGAATACATCTGTGCAATTTTCGCTTCGCGTATTAAATTACGGATCGCGGGTGTACCCAACATGATTTCGTGTGCTGCTACGCGACCGGAGCCATCCTTCGTTTTAAGCAGAGTTTGCGAGATAACGGCTTGCAGAGACTCCGACAACATAGAACGCACCATCTCTTTTTCTTCTGCCGGAAAAACGTCAACAATACGATCAATGGTTTTGGCCGCAGAGGACGTATGCAGGGTTCCAAATACCAAGTGGCCGGTTTCAGCGGCGGTCAGTGCCAAACGGATAGTTTCCAAATCGCGCAACTCACCGACCAGAATCACGTCAGGATCTTCCCGCAAAGCAGAGCGCAAGGCGTTGGTAAATGATTTTGTGTGCGGTCCGACCTCACGTTGATTAATCAGACATTTTTTTGATTCATGCACAAATTCAATAGGATCTTCTACTGTCAGAATATGACCGTACTCATTTTCGTTGACATGATTCACCATTGCCGCCAGCGTCGTCGATTTGCCAGACCCGGTTGGGCCGGTGACTAAGACTAAACCACGCGGTTTTAAAGATAATTCTGTAAAAATACGCGGTGTATTTAACTGTTCCAGACTTAGAATTTTTGATGGAATAGTGCGCATTACTGCTGCTGCACCGCGTTCTTGATTAAACGCATTAACCCGGAAGCGTGCCAGACCTGGGATGGAAAAAGAGAAATCGCATTCCAGGGTCTCTTCATATATCTTACGCTGTGAGTCATTCATGATGTCATAGATCAAACCATGTACATCTTTATGATCAAGTGGTGGCAAATTAATACGCCTGACATCACCATGCACACGTATCATAGGTGGCAAGCCTGAAGAAAGGTGTAAATCGGATGCGTTATTCTTGACCGAGAATGCCAGTAGTTCTGAAATGTCCATTTATAATTCCGATAATTAAATGTGCGGTGAGACTTTGCTTGGGAGTGTACTAAGAATAATCTACTGAGAATAAATTAACCCTGAGTTGACAGAAAAACGCGTTCTAGTCTTGTCGGGGTTCCATTCAGAGTTCGAACGTTCAGAGTTTCAATTCAACGAGCCTAAACAATCGCAATAACGATAGCACTGAACAATCAGGAAAGTGCTATTTTCGTTGCAAAATCATGTATCCCGATTATGTCCTTAATATCTGACAACTTGCAAGCCGTGCGTGCTGATTTGGCGGCGGTGGCAACTGCCGCTGGTCGCGATCCACAACAGATCACACTATTAGCGGTATCTAAAACTTTTGGTGCCGATGCGGTGATTGAAGCAGCGCATGCCGATCAGCATGCATTTGGTGAGAATTACGTACAAGAAGCGATAGATAAAATTGAAACGGTACGCAAACTTGCGCCAGATTTATTGCTTGAATGGCATTTTATTGGGCCTATCCAAAGTAATAAAACCCGTCAGATCGCAGAGTCGTTTGCTTGGGTTCATTCTGTAGATAGAGAAAAAATTGCCACACGACTGTCCGAGCAGCGTCCTGTCGGTATGCCGGATTTAAATATTTGTCTGCAAGTGAATATCAGCGGGGAGGCGAGTAAAAGTGGCGTGTTGCCAGAACAGGCTCTGGCGCTGGCTTTACATATCGCTCAATTGCCTAGACTACGGTTGCGTGGCCTGATGGCGGTCCCAGAGCCGGCGACCACTGTAGAACAGCAAAGACAGCCTTTTTTGCAATTGCGCATGCTGCAAGACCAACTGAACACACATGGTCTGATGTTAGATACCCTCTCCATCGGGATGAGTGCAGATATGCATGCCGCAATCGCCGAAGGTAGCACCATGGTGCGGATAGGATCAGCTATTTTTGGGAATAGAAATTATGCAAAATAAATTAAAAATGATCTTTATTGGCGGCGGCAATATGGCAACCGCTTTAATTGGCGGCTTGTTACCTGATTTGACTACTCCCGCAAATGTGCATGTGATTGATACTCATCAGGCGTCCTTAGACAAATTGTCAGCGAGGTTCGGTGTAACGACAGGATTATCTCTTGAGGCTGGCAGTGCTATTGGTGCCATTGGTGATGCCAGTGCGCTGATTGAGCAAACGGATGTCATCATTTTGTCGGTTAAGCCACAACAATTACGTGAGGTCGCAGCTGCTCTCGCGCCGCATTTGTCGGGACAATTAGTCTTGTCAATCGCGGCTGGAATCCGTTCTAGCGATTTGTCACGCTGGCTTAACGATTATCCAAAAATCGTGCGCAGTATGCCCAATACCCCTGCACTGATTGGCAAAGGAATTACCGGTTTATTTGCAACTGCTGGCGTGTCTGACGAGCAAAAACAGGCGGCAGAAGACATTATGAGTGCAGTCGGCTCTACTATTTGGCTGGATCAGGAACCCTTAATTGATGCCGTCACTGCGATGTCTGGTAGTGGCCCTGCTTACGTATTTTATTTTATTGAGGCGATGCAACAAGCGGGTGTCGATCTGGGACTGACTAGTGTGCAAGCAACGCAATTGGCAATCTCCACCTTTGAGGGGGCGGCACTATTAGCGCTTAATTCCGATGAGCCAGTCTCGGTATTGCGCGAACGCGTGACCTCCAAAGGCGGTACAACGTACGCTGCTTTATCCAGCATGGAAAACAGTGGTGTGAAGGCGGCAATTATAGATGCGGTAAAAGCAGCCGCAACGCGTGGTAAAGAGTTAGGAGATGAGCTGGGGGCGGAGTGAACTGCAGTGAACCGCATTGAATTGTAGTGAATTTTCAATCAGTAAACAAATTCAAGCATTCATCAATTCAATACAAACGAGCTCATAGATTATTGCCTGTCAGCGGTTTGTGACGCAGAGTTTGGCTTAAGTCTTGACATCACCGTCGGTGCAATGCCTTGCCAGATTTCCCAAGCCATAAGCCCAGTTTTTAATAGCGACCAGATGCGCTTAGGCTTAATCAATAACGTCGTAGCAGTTAAACCTAAACTTATCAATGGATGTCGCTTGATTGTTTGACCAGCCTGAAATCCCAACTCAAGAAATTGCAGCGATTGTTTAAATTGGCGACTGTCCGCAATCAAAAGCTCGCGCTGGACTTGAGTTTTAGCCAGCAAAGCTAATCGTCGTTGAGTTAAAAGTTTGGCTGCGGATGCCATGATTATTGATCACCTGTCTTGTTTGCATCCCTATTGTCCGCCTGGTGTCCTTGCAGCGCAGACACATCCTTACGCAGCTCGGCTAAGGTATCTGCCAGCAAGCGGGGTCTATTACTCAGTGTGGTTTTTAACCACCAGCCAAGTCCAATCGCCGTGCCTGAAAATATGCCCAATAAAGATAGTAAAACGGTTAGGCGATAGCTGTCCCAGAACGACGCAATCAGCAATAAAATCAGCAATAAAACAGCGATCCCTGCACAAAATAATGCAACCAGTGACCACAGCAAATAGGAAGAAAAGCGCGTTAGCTCTTCTTCCACTTCTACTGAAATCAATTCTAGCCGTGTGTATAGAATGCCGATGACATTGGCTGATAGCCGCGCGATGGAATCAGTGATCGCCATAGCCTTACTTACGCGAGATCAATAGACCAATTAATAAACCAACGCCGGCGGCAATACCTGCTGACTGCCAGGGATTATCTTTGACATAGACGTCTGTCGCGTATGCCGCGTCTTTTGCTTTGGTGACGACCAGATCTTCGATACGCTCAATTTCTGCTTTCGCGTTTTTGATTGTATGTTCAATTTTGGCTTTAGCAGACTGGAAACCAGCGCTTCCTTGCTGCTCAGAATTTTTTAATAATTCTTCCGCGTCTTTAATAACTTGGGTCAGGTCATGCATCAATTTTTCTTTATGCTGTTCAGCTGAGCTCATGATATTTCCTCTCAAAAATAGTGAAATTGAAAAACAAGTAAAGCCTGCATAAACTATTTAATACAGCTTTCACTGTAGTGCATAGTCCAGTGCGACACCAGCAAAAATAGCAGCGCCTAACCAGTTATTGTGACGAAACGCCTTAAAACAAGCCAGTCTTTCTCGTCGGCGTATCAGAGTGTAATGGTACAGGGCACATGCCACTGCCAGCGCTATACCCGCGACAAACCAGGTACCCAAACCTTGCTGCCAGCCTACCCATAATATGAGTAAAAAACTCAAGCAATAGCATAGCATCACCGCCAGCACGTCAAACTGGCCAAAGGTAATGGCAGAAGTGCGTATGCCTATTCTCAGATCATCATCTCTATCGACCATCGCATATTCTGTATCGTAAGCGACAGCCCAAAAAATATTCGCCAATAACAAAATCCAGGCAGTCACAGGTACGGTATTTTGTATCGCTGCAAATGCCATCGGTATTCCAAACCCAAAGGCGATTCCTAAATATGCTTGAGGTATGGCAAAGAAGCGCTTGAAATAAGGATAACTGCCAGCGATTAATACCGCTATTACAGACAATTGTTTAGTCAGCGTGTTTAACGGCAATATCAATAAAAATGAGATTAATGCCAGTATCACTGCAATCACTATCGCCTCCCATGAGGCAATTTTCCCGCTAGTGATTGGCCGTTCGGCCGTACGTTTGACATGCTTATCAAAGTCCCTGTCTGCAAAGTCATTGATCGCGCAGCCAGCAGAACGCATCAGAGCGGTACCTAGACTAAATATCAATACCAGTTGCCAATTGGGTTTGCCATTGGAGGCGATCCACAAGGCGATTAAGGTTGGCCAAAGCAATAGCAAAATACCGATAGGTTTATCCAGGCGAACTAATTGGATGTACAGTAAAACTCGATTTGAAAGCAGGCGCATAAAATTGGATTTGGGGTAACCAACAAAAAAATTGGCATTTGATGGATAGATGATTTATTTCGTTTGATGGCAGAATTATAAGTGCTATCTGCGCACGCGATGGATGATAATGCTATCGTAGTACGGCTGTCACATTCCGGTCATAGAATGAGGGCATCTGACTAAAGAAAAGATTTGAGACAATCTGAGACAAATCCGGAGTTCACTTGCTTACAAAGCTGGCTCCAGATTTTTAAAAAAATTAAAAAGAAAGACAATGATGAAAATTAAATTCACATCCATTGTTCTCGCCATGCTCGCTATGGGGACAATATCCAATTCTGCTCACGCGCTGACTGAAATTAGCTGGTGGCATTCGATGACCGGCGCTCTGGGTGATCGGGTTAATGCGCTTTCGGAGCAATTCAATAAAAGCCAGTCAGATTATAAAGTCGTACCAGTCTACAAAGGTAGCTACGATGAGGCGATGGCTGCTGCTATTGCTGCATATCGCGCTGGCAACGCACCGAATATTTTGCAAGTATTTGAAGTCGGCACCGCTACCATGATGTATTCCAAAGGTGCGATCAAGCCGGTGACTGAGGTCATGAAATTAGCTGGCGAGCAATTTGACTCTTCTGTGTATATACCTGCGGTTGCCGGTTACTACACCACGCCAAAAGGTGAAATGGTGTCGTTCCCTTTCAATAGTTCGACGACAGTTTTTTACTACAACAAAGACATGTTCGCCAAAGCAGGGATGGATCCTAATAAAGCCCCGGCGACCTGGCAAGAAGTGGTTGCTGCTGCCGCCCGTTTAAAAGCAAATGGCGAAAAATGTGGGTTCACTACTGGCTGGCAAACTTGGGTACATCTGGAAAGTTTTTCTGCCTGGCACAACGTTGAGTTTGCTTCCAAGGGTAATGGTTTCGGTGGACTGGATGCCAGGCTGAAATTTAATGGTCCGTTACAGGTCAAGCATATTGAGAATATGGCGAACTGGGCCAAGCAAGGCTACTTTACTTACGCTGGTCGTAAGAACGAACCGGAGGCGAAGTTCTATTCAGGTGAGTGCGGCATGCTGACCTCATCTAGCTCGGCGTATGGCAATGTAGTCAAAAACGCTAAATTCAAATTTGCGGTTGCGCCACTTCCTTACTATTCTGATGCTGCGGGTGCGCCGCAAAATACCATTATTGGTGGCGCGTCCTTATGGACGATGAGCGGTAAAAAAATTGATGAATACAAAGCGGTTGCTAAGTTCTATAAATTTTTATCGCAGCCAGAAGTGCAAGCCAAATGGCATCAGGAAACGGGTTACTTACCGATTACTAATGCCGCTTATGAGCTGACGAAGAAGTCTGGTTTCTACGATAAAAATCCCGGCCCGAATATCGCCGTGCAACAGATGATCGTAAAAACCACAGACAAGTCACGCGGAATTCGCTTAGGTAACTTTGTGCAGATACGCACCATCATGGACGAGGAATTGGAATCCGTCTGGAGTGGGAAAAAGACGGCAAAAGAAGCCTTAGATAATGCCGTCGCGCGCGGCAATGAGTTGTTAGAGCGGTTTGAGAAGGCCAATAAATAAATGAGTGATCTATGGTCATAGATCGTAGATCACTAGCAATTTGATGCATTCTAGAAATTGATTTTACTTATAGGTTGATCTTGGAAAAACGCGCCCGATTCCGCTCTGCATGGCTGCCTTACGCATTGGTAGCGCCACAAATTATTGTGACGCTACTGTTTTTTTTCTGGCCTGCGGTACAAGCTTTATATCAATCGGTCTTGCTGCAAGATGCATTCGGCATGTCTACTCAATTTGTTTGGCTAGACAATTTTAAGACGCTGTTTGCTGATCCTAGTTATTTAGAGTCTTTCAAAACTACCGCACTGTTCTCGATTCTGGTCGCCGTTTCCGGTTTAAGCATCTCCTTAGTCTTCGCGGTATTCGCAGACCGGGTTGTCAAAGGTGCTGCGATTTACAAAACTTTTTTGATCTGGCCGTATGCCGTGTCACCGGTAGTCGTCGGCGTGTTATGGATGTTTTTACTGAACCCGACTTTAGGTATTGTTGCCCATGCTTTGCGGCATATTGGTATTGAGTGGAATAGTTTGCTGAACGGGCAACACGCGATGATTTTGATTGTGTTAGCCGCAGTCTGGAAGCAGATTAGTTATAACTTTTTATTTTTTCTGGCGGGTCTGCAATCGATCCCCAAATCTTTGATTGAAGCAGCGGCAATTGACGGTGCAGGACCGGTAAAACGTTTTACTACGATTGTCTTTCCTTTGCTATCACCAACCTCATTTTTTCTACTGGTGGTGAATATTGTCTACGCGTTTTTTGATACCTTTGCGATTGTCGAAGCGACTACGCAGGGCGGCCCGAGTAAGGAGACAGAAATCTTGGTCTACCGCGTTTTTAACGATGGTTTTAAAGGCGGCGATCTTGGCAGCGCGGCGGCACAATCGGTGATTTTGATGACAATTGTGATTGTGTTGACGATCGTCCAGTTTAAATATGTAGAGAAAAAAGTACAGTATTCATAAGCTTTGTACTTTTCAGGATAAATAGCATACTGTCAGTGAGTATATTTAGTCGTCCATATAGTCATTGGGCAATCAGTCATATTTCATAAAATAGTGGGGGAGTATATGAAAAATTCCTCTGCAATGCTTGAATTGAACCTTAATTACAACTGAAGTAAATCTGATTTGCCTCAACTATGTAGCGCGACCTGATTGCAGTCCCTTAAGTGAAAGTCAGTCCATGATAGAGCGTCGTCCAATATTGGATTTCATCAGTCACCTAGTTTTAATCATCGGTGTGCTGATTGTGGCTTTTCCCATCTATATTGCCGTAGTTGCCAGTACCCAGACCGCAGAACAAAGTGCGCTGGCACCGATGTCTTTGTTACCCGGTAATCAGTTCGTCCAGAATTTTTCTACGGTATTAAGTAGCGGCGCGTCCGGCAATGTTTCTACTAGTCCGGTGGCCAGAATGTTGTGGGTGAGCCTGGTATCTGCATTGATGATTGCCATCGGAAAAATAGCTATCTCTATGCTGTCAGCATTTGCGCTGGTGTATTTTCGTTTTCCTGGGAGAACCTGGTTTTTCTGGATGATTTTTGTAACCTTGATGTTGCCGGTAGAAGTAAGGATTTCTCCTACCTATAAAGTCGTCTCCGATTTATCCATGCTCAATTCTTACGCTGGTTTGACGATCCCTTTAATCGCTTCTGCTACGGCGACTTTTTTGTTTAGGCAATTCTTTCTGACGGTACCTGAAGAGTTGGCAGAGGCGGCGCGAATAGACGGCGCCGGGCCATTACGTTTCTTTAAAGATGTGCTCTGGCCCTTATCGCGGACCAATGTGATTGCACTTTTTGTCATCATGTTTATTTATGGCTGGAACCAATATTTATGGCCTTTGTTAATCTCAACCGAACAAGGTATGTATCCGATCGGTATTGGTATTAAACAGATGATCGCTGGTGGTGACGCTGCGGTGGAATGGAATCTGGTCATGGCGACTTTATTGCTGGCGATGTTGCCTCCGGGATTGCTGATCGTGATCATGCAAAAATGGTTTGTCAAAGGCCTGGTTGATTCTGAGAAGTAAGCGCAACTTAGCTACAACTGAGCTACAACTCCGCTAAAGACTGCGCCGCCGACTGTATGTACGCAAAGCAAAGATTGCTATTCACCACACTCTCTCAAAACGGGATAAAAGAATCATCATGGCTCAAGTCCATTTAAAGAATGTCAAAAAAACGTATGGCAAGGCTGATAAGGCCGTTGATGTGATTCATGGTGCGTCGATGGATATTGCTGATGGCGAATTCATTGTCATTGTCGGCCCATCAGGCTGCGGTAAATCGACTTTATTGCGCATGGTTGCCGGCTTAGAAGAGATTACTTCTGGCGAGGTAGTGATTGGGGATCGCGTCGTTAATCAGCTAGAACCCAAAGATAGAGATATCGCGATGGTGTTCCAAAACTATGCCTTGTATCCGCATATGACGGTGTACCAAAACATGGCGTATGGCTTGAAGATACGTCGGTTTTCTAAAGACGATATTGAGCTGCGGGTACAAAAGGCAGCAAAGATTTTGGAGTTGGGTGAGCTATTGCAGCGCACGCCGCGCCAGCTCTCTGGCGGCCAGCGTCAGCGCGTCGCTATGGGACGTGCAATTGTGCGTGAGCCAGCTGTTTTTTTGTTTGACGAGCCTTTATCCAATCTGGACGCCAAGCTACGGGTACAGATGCGCTTAGAAATCCAAAAGCTGCATCGCACGCTCGGTACGACCAGTTTGTATGTCACACATGATCAGGTCGAAGCAATGACTTTGGGGCAGCGCATGATAGTGATGAATGCTGGCAAGGCAGAGCAGATCGGCACGCCAGCCGAGGTCTATAGCAAACCGGCAACGACCTTTGTCGCCAGTTTTATCGGCTCGCCACCGATGAATTTATTGCGCGGCAAAGTTAGTGCGGATGGGCGGCAAATACAATTTGGCCAAGCCATTGTCAATTTGCCAGTCTTGAAGTCAGTTGCCGATCAGATCGCCAATCACGATCTGATCATGGGTGTACGTCCAGAGCATTTATTGATAGGCATGCCCGGTTTGCCGTTAGAAGTAGAACTGGTGGAATCCTTAGGCGCGGATTTGCTGGTACATGGCAATTGCGCCGGACAAGCGGTGGTGATTCGTACACCGACGGGGACGCCGGTGGAGGCGGGGCAGCGCACGACGGCAGGTTTTACCGCCGATGTACTGCATTGGTTTGATCCATTAACGAATCAACGCCTGAGTTAGTCTTAACTTATTAGGCTTAACTGAGTTGGCATAACTGATTAAACTTATTCGGTGAGTCTTAATGATTTAAGCGTAAATTGATAGCTTCAATATTTGGTACTTGTTTGAGAACTTAAGTCAAAACTACGAATTTACGCTTCGGCTTTTCATCGATATTTTTGTCTTTGATGATCGCAGCAGCGGCAGCGTCCACACCGGGTATTTGATGGATGCCAATCTGGCTAGTTTGTCGCTTCGCTCCTATTACCATCCCAGAAAAAAAGGCGATTGTGATCAACACACCGATGGCAATAACAGTGGCAACAGCGCTGGTAGCGAGAGAATATTTGGGCAGGGTATTCATCTGAGGATTCCTCCATTTTTACTCGTTAGATGAGAGGCTGCCGATGTCGCCCACCTCTCATCTATGACATCTTTAATGACTCATGAAGACTGCAGATTTAGAACTTGTAACCTACGCCGAGTGAGAACATATGAATAGGTCCCTTGGCGGCATTGTTTGCGTCGCTGACTAAGCGATCGTAATCGGCATTGAGGCTGATATTTTTCGTGAGTGAGTAACGTGCGCCTAAACCTATTACTGGAACAACGGAATGATTGGTGTTGCTGGTACCAAGAAATGACGAGCCATATTTGTCAGTAGTGTATGCAGCACCAGCCCGTCCGTTGAGCGAGAAGTTATTGAAATTTGCTTGTAAAACGTAAGAAGCTGCTAGTCCCTTCGTGTTGAATGAGTCACTAGAACCAATGAAAGTTCTAGTTGCGCTGCCTACTTTGTAGTACATCAACTCAATGCCCTGTGAAACATTAATGCCTTCGAATAGGCTTGGCGCCCCCATATAGCCAGCGTAAATTTTGCCGCTGGAATTTGCCTTGCGATTACAGCCAGTCTGACCATTAGAGCTGCAGTCGAGGTCGTATTTGGCTTGAGCTGCAATGTTGAGACCTGCATAAGCACCTGCTTCTGTTGTGGTCGTGTCAGCAGCCATTGCGCTGGTGGCGGCTGTACCTAACAGTAAGCTGGCGATGCTGGCGAAAAAAATGGATTTTGCTTTGAACATGATTGCCTCGATAAATGAGTTTTTAGAAGTTTCCTATTGAGTTGCTATCGGTATATTCGCTATCGCATCTCAGTCGGTCTTACTCCAAGCAGGTCTCGCGATGTTTGTCTTAAAACTCTCTTAAAACAGTGATGCTTGACCTCGGAGCGCAGTGTTGCAAACATTTCCCTGACGTACTAGCTAATTGTGCGAAGATGCAAAGTGCGATATCTTAGGTACTGTTTTGCGGTACTTTTTTAGTATTTTTGTTACCCTTTGAACTTTATAAGACTTACGCAAAATTGACCTGGCAAGGCCTAGCGATGCAGCCGGGCGGTTTTGCGTAAGTCCTACTTTAAAGAAGACATTTATGAGTTCTCCTGAATTGGTGTTGCAGGTTTTACGCCATGAACTGCGTGCAGCCGGCGTCACCTACAAAGTATTGGCTGAGCGTATAGGCATGAGCGAATCCAGTATGAAGCGGATGTTTGCGCAAAAAGATATGGCCTTGTCGCGTCTTGCCGCGATCTGTAAAGCGGCGGGGATTGCGCTGGAGGATGTGTTGCGTCAGGCCGCTGATGTGACGCCGCATTCTGATAATTTGACTCT
Organism: Undibacterium sp. GrIS 1.2; assembly: GCF_040544435.1. Lineage (NCBI taxonomy): Bacteria > Pseudomonadati > Pseudomonadota > Betaproteobacteria > Burkholderiales > Oxalobacteraceae > Undibacterium > Undibacterium sp. GrIS 1.2. Next base: position 93,276 of record NZ_JBEONP010000004.1, on the reverse strand, counting down.
CGCACAAGAGAAGTCCTTGATGTCTGATCCCAAGTTATTACTGGTAGCGATCTGTTGTCTGGGTCATTGGACGCTGGAGCAGATTGTGGAAACCTACAATCTGTCTGAATCGGAATGCATCTTGCAACTGGTGGCTTTGGATCGTCTGGAATTGATAGAACTACGACCGCATAACCGCTATCGCTTAAATGTCTCTAGCGCGTTTCACTGGCGGCCTGATGGCCCGGTACAGCAATATTTTCGGGAACATATTGTCAGCGATTTTTTTAATGGTCGCTTTGACGGACATGGTGAAACAGTGCTCTGTGTACCTGCCAGATTGTCTGTCGCCAGCGCGCAAGAAGTAGTACAAAAAATCCATCAGTTGGTGGCGGAAATGGCGCAATCGCATCAAGATGATCGTCGTTTGCCAGCAGCGGCACGTGATGGTTTTACGCTGCTGTTAGGGTTCCGCTCATGGGAATTTTCGGCATTGACAGTGCTGCGACGTCAGGAAACTACCGAGCATGTACCCAATATCACCAAACCGGCCCGAGGAAAAGATACAAACTAGAGCTGTCACCATGAGTTGCACCCGCACCAAAATACAAGGGACCAAAGCGGGTGTCCATTGCGATAAAAGCGCTACCTGCTCGTTTTAAATTACCAAAACGTAGTGGTTGTTCTGCCCCAAAACCGCCGCCTAATTCTGCCGAGAAGCCCAGTCGTATTGCACCACCCAACGTCGTTGGCATATTGCCTATGCGGCGTGCGATGACGGCGCGGCCTAGTAAAATCGTATTGCCGTCTAACGAATCAGCCGTGGTACCAGACAAGCGTAAAAATCCCCCCAATGAACTAGAGGCAAAGCCGCGTTGCGCATGCGACCATTCACCATACAGATGCCCCGCCCAATCACCGGTTTGGAACGCCGTCAGGCCTGTCAGTGATGATCGCGCCAAAGAGGATTCGCCTATATCCTTGCTTGGCGAGCGCTCCCACAGTGCTGTTAATAAATTCCCCTGTGTCGGAAATGCCAGCGAGTCTAACGTATCAATCCGTAGCTGAGCAAATTGGGTGGTGTCGTAACTACGTGCACCAGGCGCATTCACATCTTCCGGCAAAATTACATTGTATTTGCCAAAGCGACGACTCAGTCCAATTTGAATATCACCCCAATTATCTAATTCGCGGCCCAGCACCAGACTACTGCTGGTAGTGCGTGCGCTCACACGATAAATTTTGCGACCTTGCTGGAATAAATCGATGCCAGATGCGCCAAACTCCAGCGACGGTGCCACATACCATGGGGAGCCTGATGCCAGCGGTTGCCATAACTGTGTGCCGAACTGTCGCTGGCTACCGATTTTTGCCACGGTACGCAGTTCAGCACCGTAGCTATTGAGTGAGGAGGCAATGTGCATAAAGCTCAGCGCAAATTGATTATCGTCAGAAAAATCACTCGATAGTTCCAGCCCGACGCGCAGACGGTTGCGGCTAGAATTGGATTCAGTCGGCTTAATCACTACACTACGCTGCCCGTTATCGTCGGTGATTTCGGTCTCCACATTGTCGAGGTCGCCGCGACCATATAAGCGCGATGTTGCCTGACGAATCTGATCCGGAGTAAGCGATTGCCCCTCGCGCAGACCGGATTGCGTGACCAGAGCTTTGGGGTTGATATAGCCGTGACTTTCTACCTCAATTTTAGCGATAGGTAGGGCTTGGGTGACATCGTCTGGCGTGGCGGTGGCAGCCAGACGTTGTTGATCAAGCAGGGAATATTGTTCGGCGCTCACACTCAGATGTTGCAGCCGCGGCGCCATTTTGTTGGCAGCATCTTCCCCCACTTTGATGGTTTTTTCGAACTGAGCGAAATCTAAAAAACTAATCCCCGATAAATCCGGTGCGATCAATACATCCTTGCTGCCCAATTCTTTAATCGAACGTTGCACGTTTTGCTCGGTCAGAATTTGCAGCATCTGTTGCGCCACGCCGAAGGCACTACTGAGTTCGCTCTCTTTTGCCAGCGGAGTCCCGACATTGACTGCAATCACAATATCCGCACCCATGGCGCGAGCCAGTTCTACCGGAAGATTACGCACCAAACCGCCATCAACGACCAGCCTTTGGTTCAGTCGTACCGGTGCGAAAACACCAGGTAACGCCAGCGATGCCCGCATGCTTAAAAATAGCGGCGTATCGCTAAGCTCGACTAAATCCCCCGTCAATAAATCGGAGGCAACCGTGCGGAACGGCAAGCCCAACTGGTTGATCGGACGGTCGCGCATACCTTGCGGTAACAAGCGGGTCAACGCTTGTTCCAGCGCAGCATTGCCTGCGGCGGCTGGCGGTAAAGATACGCCAGCTTTAGTGATGGCAAGCTCGATACGGGATGGCAGTAACTGATCTTCTTCTTTGCGCCTGAAATCCAGATCGTAGCGCGCTGGCCGATCTGCCAGTACGCGGTCCCAGGCGGTTTCACGTACTAATTGTTCCAGCTCGCTGACCGATCGTCCCGCCGCATAGGCACCACCGACTACCGCACCCATGCTGGTACCTACCACAATATCCACCGGCACCCGTTGCGCCCGCAATGCGCGCAACACGCCAATATGCGCAAAGCCACGCGCGCCGCCACCGGATAAAACCAAGGCAACTTTGGGACGTGCAGGTATAGCGGGAATGCTGAGGGATAAATTTGTAGTTGCGCTCGTGTTCGTAGTTGCAGACACCGCAGTGGTTTGTGCCAAGACTACATGCGAGCCGGATGCCAGCGCAAAAGCAGTGCACAGCCAAAGCACAGTCGTCGAGGAACGATGGATGAAAGTAGCGACTACACGGGAGGGTGACATCATCAGTTTTACCTTTAGCAAATAACCTGGCGCAAGAATGCTGGGAGTATAGCTTCAGACCTGAGCTAAAACGAAGAACTGGCGGCGATCGGGTGTCAGTTTCGCTAGAAGCAAACGCAGTTCATTGGATTTTAGTCAGCTTGGGAATTAGAAAATGGATGACTTACGAACTAGAGAAAATGTCTCTGTTCAGATTGAATGTTGATGTTCAAACGAGATGGGGCGTCAGTCAGGCTAAACCCACGCCGGAATGACATGCAAAAGCAATACGCTACCAATACAACTCCATCAAAACCCAATCTGAACATAGTCCAAATAATATACTCATGGTGAGTATATTTAATCGTCCAGAGAATCATTGGACAATAAGGCTAAAAACTGAAAAATGGTGGGGAGTATATGACGGTGCCCTCTATTTTATAGCTTATCGTTGCCTTTACTCTGGCTTGCATTGCGCTTCGGCCAGACGCATTTTTTTTGCTGGATGTTGTGCCGTTCCCTGATAGTCCAGCCAGCATTGCTGGTCACGCAATACCAGCTTAAATACATTGACGGGTTCGACCACGCGGCCTTGCATCAGTTGGCCTGACGAGTCATAACGCGGAGTGCGCGCGAAAACAAACTGGCTGCTGTTGATCAAGGTATCGTCTGCTAAATTGACTACAGAGATATCCACGTTTAAGGAGCTTGCTACCATTTGTCGCAACTGCTGCTGCACGCTAGTTTGTGCTGCGGACGCTGATGTTAGATGAGCCGGTATCTCGGCAGAGGCGTTGATGGCCTGGCACGCCACCAACGATACGCCTGCCAGCAAGCCACAACTGAATTTGTTTAACAAACGGAAATTGTGGCGGTTGCTTTTCATTTTTTGCCTGCGGTGTAGATCGCGATTTCTTTCGATATCGGACGGACTAATAGCATTGGACTAGATAGAGCTTGTCCCGGCAATTGAACGCCGCTGCTGGCGGCAGGGCAGACACGGTTGTTGCGGTAGCTTAAGGCGGCTGCTAGTTGCCCTTCTGCTGGATCGCCGATGGCATGGGTGAAATCATCGGCAACGCTGCAAGTCGGCGGGATGCCGTCAGCATAGTCACCAAAGCCTTTGTTATTTACCCCTTTAAATTGAATCGCAAAATAAGTTGTGCCGCAATTCGGTGTCGGGTAAAAACCGTAAGGTTTGCCGCAAGTTTGCGCACCGATGACATCTACTTCAATATCAATCCCTTGCAGACTGTTGATTACCGATTCACTGGCGGAACAGGTCCCGGCTGTGGTCAATACGCTGACTTTTTTCAGACCCAGATACGGCAAAGCTTGTCCCGATGTGGCCGAAAATCCCTGGGTAGTGGAATAAAACGGTGTCGGTGTCCCTGGTAAGTATTTATCGTTAAATTGAGTTTGCTCAAAGGTTTTACCTGCGGTGGCGGTCGGGCCTGCAATCATATAAGCCAGTTCGCTGGCGATGTTTAAGTAGCCGCCGCCGTTATAGCGCAAGTCCAGCACCAGGTCGGTGATACCCGCAGACTTAAGTTGATTGATTGCATTGATCAACTGCAATTCTGATACGGCATTATGGCTGTTGAAGGTCAGATAGCCAACATTGCCAGTCGCGGTGGCGATGGTTTTAACATTCTGAACGGGCGTGGTCGTAACATTGCTTGCCGCGAGGGTGACACTGATATTGCTGGCGGCGCGGGTGACCACGAATTGATGTGTTTCACCCGCGGTTGCCGGGAATAAGCCAGCGTTTAATGCGGCCACGCTGGCACTGTCTGAGCTGTTCAAAAAGTCGACATTGTCGACAGAGAATAATTGATCGCCGCGGCGTAAGCCCGCATTGGCCGATGGTGAGCCTGACTCTACATAAGTAATAACCCATTTGCGTGGCTTAGTACCGCTAGGGCTGGTTGCCCAATTGATGCCATAACCCAGTTCTACGCTCTGCTGGGATAGCGCATCCCATTCCGCGGACGTATAGGTAAAATGGAACTGATCTTTGGGTTTGCCGGAAGCAGTAATTGCATTGGTTTTAAGATCATTAAAATAAGCAATCGCTGAACTGTAATTGTCTGGATTGAGCGTCGTTGGTACTTCTTTATACCAAAGATAAGTTTCATCAATCCAGGAACGCAACCAGGTTTTTTCGTTGGCGAGCGTTCCTTGTTTGTCGGGGTAGGGCGTGTTGCCGTTGAGTGGATCTAAACCGGTCCGCGGCGATTGGCACAGATTCTGAACAGTGCTCGATGCGACCAGCGTTGTCGTACCCGTTGTGGCAACTGCCGCAGTCGTAGCTGAGCCACCACCACCGTCACCGCAGGCGGATAACATTGAAGTTACAGCGATAGTGAGTGCAAATAAATAGCGTGATTTCATCAGCATAAAATATCAGGTCAAGATAAAAGGATGGACGGGGACAATATCAGATTAACGCTGATGACAAAAGCTCACCAGACAATTCAGATAATATCTTGCCCGATTCTACGGTAGAAAAACATCCCGGTTACAAATATTTATACTTCGCTGATAGCTATCCTGATTTGCGGCCATTTCGTATACTGAGGTGTCTCAGTCAGCCAGATTGACCAGAGAGTTGAGCACATGATCGCGCCAGACACCATTGATTTTTAGGTAGGATTTGGCCACGCCTTCCTGCTCAAAACCGAGTCTCTTCAGGAGGCTGGCACTGCGGATGTTTTCCGGCACATGATTTGCCATAATCCGGTGTAAGCCTTGCTGCTGAAACATGTGCTGAATACCTGCTTGCACGGCTTCCATCATGTAGCCTTGCCCTTCTGACTCTGCATCGACGGCATAGCCCAGATGACATGCCTGAAAAATGCCACGGACGATATTACTGAAGTTACAGGTGCCGATGATTTGTGATGAGTTTTTTAGAAAAACGGCCAGCGCCAATGACTGACCTGTTTCGATATTTAAGCAACTACTGAATAAGCGTTGCTGACATTGTTCCAGTTCAAAAAAACTGTCGTCACGTGCCGGCTCCCAAGGGGCCAGATGTATTCTATTTTTGAGCAGGTAGGTTTGTAACAGCGGCGCATCTTCGGGATTCAGAACGCGCAGTTGCAGCCGGGTTGTTGTGATAGCGGTGGTGAGCATGATCAGAGCCAAGACTTATAAAAATTTGAGTCCGGCGATTCCCGCTACGATCAACCCCATGCACATTAGTCGGGTTACCGTCGCAGCGTCGCCAAATAAAATAATGCCCATGATGACGGTACCGACTGCACCGATGCCAGTCCAGACCGCATAAGCAGTGCCTACTGGCAGCGTTTTCATTGCCAGAGAAAGCAGCCAGACGCTGGCAGCCATGGCGGTTACGGTGCCGACCGAAGGCCACAGCCGAGAAAAATTATCAGTGTATTTGAGGCCGATAGCCCATACAACTTCGAGTAAACCAGCGACGAATAAAATGAACCATGCCATAGGTAGTGTGTGATTAATGTATTGGGATTTTAATGGTGCTGCTGTACTGGTGGCGACGTTGTGAACGTCAGAATTACAACGTCAGACTTATAAAATCGCAGTTAATCAAGGGAAGACGACAAAACAATCAACGAAAAATCAGGCAAATACGCCAGATTTTATTGCGCGCTGGCGGCTTCGTCCAGCATCTTGACACCAGGCAAGTCGCAAGCCAATACCGCTTGGCGAATCGCTTCAATTGCCGCTTGACGGGTAAAGCTTTTGCGCCATGCAATCACGACGCGTCGTTCGGGGACCGGGTCACTAAATGGCAGATAGCGCAGCATGCCATCTTTGGTTTCCAGATCCGGTACCGATGCCATCGGCAAGACAGTGATGCCAATGCCAGAGGCGACCATATGGCGTATGGTTTCCAGCGACGAGCCTTCAAAACTACGGGCGATACCATCGCCAGCGGTAGAGAAGCGTGACATTTCAGGACAGACTTCCAGCACTTGATCGCGGAAGCAATGACCGTTGCCTAGCAACAGCATGGTTTCGGGTTTAAGTTCTGCAGTGGAGACTTCAGTGCGATCCGCCCAGATATGATCACGCGGTGTTGCGACTACAAATGGCTCGTCATATAGGGCTTGCACCATCATGCCTTGATCGGGCAAGGGCAATGCCATGATGGCGGCATCCAGTTCTCCCTGACGTAACAGCTCCATCAATTTAACAGTGAAATTTTCTTGCAGCACCAAGGGCATTTGCGGTACTTGCTTGATCATCGTTTTGACCAGCGTTGGCAACAAGTAAGGACCTACTGTGTAAATCACACCAAGGCGGAATGGGCCAGCTAGCGGATCTTTGTTCTGTTTGGCAATTTCTTTAATAGCGGCGGTTTGTTCTAACACCCGTTCAGCTTGCGCCACGATTTGTGCGCCCAGTGGTGTGGTCGACACTTCGGTGCCACCACGCTCAAAAATGGTAACGCCTAATTCTTCTTCGAGTTTTTTGATGGCAACTGACAAGGTCGGCTGCGCGACAAAACAGGCTTCAGCCGCGTGACCAAAGTGCTTTTGGCGGGCGACTGCGACGATGTATTTTAATTCTGTGAGTGTCATGGCGCGGGGTCTATTAGCAATTAAATCGGGAGTGCGAATGAGTCTAAACGGGTACAGGGCTAGGCGCAAAGAGAGCAATAGTGCAAGCACTATAAGCGATTTGCAACAACGCCATGTACCCGTTTAGGCCATTCCCGAAGGGTTCAGTCCAAAGCGCACGATGAACCGCGTTGCATATCTTGCTGAGGCTCCAGCCTCAGCAGCGACATGCGCCTTGCCATCCTGCGCTTTGGGCTGAACGCATCTCCCAATTTAATTGCTAGTAGACCCCAGTGTGGCACAGACTTTTGCCAGCGTCAGCAAGTGCTTATCTTTGTTGTCGATGAAAAGATAGAAATGAGGGGAGTATTTTTAATTGTCTATATTTTTATTGGACAATTAGGCATTATTCTGCCATACAGATGGGGAGTATAAATTTTTTTCGACTTGTGTAAAAGGCAAAAAAACTGTGGTTTTGGTGTGTATTTGCAAGCGATACGGCGGTATCGACAGAAAAGTGTTGCCTCGAGTCTTGCATCATTCACGCAGCACTTTTCCATCGTTAGACATTTATAGATCTGCTACGCCATTTTACTCATGGCTCGCGTTAGTTCATGGTGTCCTTGCGCGGTACCACTTTCCGGCACGATTTCGCCATCACGATTTTTGATATCGGCTAATTGTGCCGCCAGACGTTCTGGTGCATCGTCGCCGCGACCGATCCATGCACCTTGTGTCATGGTGATATGGGCTGCTTCAAAGCTGCCAGCACCGGCACATAAAATCGTGCGAGTCGGTGCACTTTCGGCTGCCAATACTAGCATCGCCGGCACAACATCAGACGGTTGCAGCGCTTGCAGCATGGCTTCAGGGAACAGGCTTTCTGTCATGCGGGTGGCTGCGGTTGGTGCCAGACTATTTACACGGATATCGTTTTTCGCTCCTTCCAGCGACAGGGTTTGCATCAAGCCAACCAGCGCCAGTTTAGCTGCGCTGTAATTGGATTGTCCAAAATTGCCGTACAAGCCAGAAGATGATGTGGTCATCACGATACGACCATATTTTTGTTCGGTCATGATAGGCCAGACCGCTTTGCAGCAGTTGACCGCGCCCATCAGATGCACATCCATTACCAGTTTAAAATCGTCCAGCTCCATTTTGGCAAAACTCTTATCGCGCAAGATCCCTGCGTTATTGATCAGGATATCGACCCGACCCCAGGTGACCATCGCCTGTTTGACCATCGCTTGCACGGCGACAAAGTCCGTGACGGACGCGCCATTGGCAATTGCTTCGCCACCAGCCTTAGTGATTTCTTCCACCACGGCTAAAGCCGCAGCAGACGACCCGCCAGAGCCATCACGCGCGCCGCCTAAATCGTTGACGACTACTTTGGCACCGCGCTTCGCCAGCGCCAACGCATGCTCACGTCCGAGTCCACCACCTGCACCAGTTACGATAGCCACGCGGCCTTTAAAATCGATCGTCATTGTTTTGCCTTTAAGAATAAGGGTATAAAAATACAGAACTTGAAAAAAGTACGACTATTCTATTTTAATTTACAGCCTTAATATATAAGACTGACGCAAAAGAGCAAAACAGCGGATGATTGCCCATCCTCGAGTTCACTTCGCCAATTTTTTCTGCATCATGATGGCACCGCCCATAGCGGGATCAAGTTCATAACCAGCGAAACCGATATCCTGATAAATACCCTTAGCCAGATGGTTGCCTTCCAATACTTCGAGTGTGATTTTGCAGCAGTGCAGTTCTTTGGCAATGTCTTCAATGTGGGCGAGTAATTTTTTGGCAATCCCCATACCTCGATAATCCGGCAACACAGCGATGTCATGAATATTGAGCAGAGGCTTGCAGGCGAACGTGGAGAAACCCTCAATGCAGATACTAAAGCCTGCTGGTTGATCATCAACATAGGCCAGAATCGCTCGGATCGTGCTCCGTTTTTGTAATTCTTGGATGAGGTTATTCTGAGTATATACAGATAGATGTTCGCCGCCGCCCATGGGATCTAGGGCATAGCTGTTGAGTAACATGACGAGGTCACCAGCGTGCTGTGGATTATTCAGATCGGCATTAATAATTGTGAGCATAGTCTTTGTCTTTTTGATGATGATTGAATGATGTTGCTGAGGACTTGCGCCTTTGGGGTGTGACTGAGAATGATCGCGGCAGAACAGGTCAGCTTTATACCCGTAAAAATTCTTCCTTGTATCCCAGCCAGCGCTGCAAATGCGCTTCGACTGTAGGCAAGTCGTTCGTAAGCAATTGGATCGCTAGTTCACGCGCTTTATCGACCAGCCATTGATCTGTCTCTAGGTTGGCAAAACGTAGCATGGCTTCGCCCGACTGCCTGGCACCGAGAAATTCGCCAGGGCCGCGTAATTCTAAATCCTTACGGGCGATTTCAAAGCCATCGGTGCTTTCGCGCATGGTCATTAATCGTTGTTTGGCTGTACCACCCAGCGGGCCAAGATACAGCAGCAGGCAAACACTGGCGGCAGCGCCGCGCCCAACCCGACCGCGCAACTGGTGTAATTGCGATAGGCCAAAACGTTCAGCATGTTCAATCACCATCAGGCTGGCATTGGGGACATCGACACCGACTTCAATCACCGTTGTCGCAACCAGTACTTGCACCTCGTTGCGGGTGAAGGCATCCATCACGAATTGCTTTTCTAATTGCTTCAGTCGCCCATGCACCAGACCTACGCGTAAATCAGGCAGTGCTGCGCTGAGCATCGCGTGGGTGTCGGTTGCCGTTTGTAATTGCAAGGTTTCTGATTCTTCAATCAGGGGACAAACCCAGTAAACCTGTTTGCCGTCTTGTGCCGCAGCATGCACCCTTTCTATCACTTCGTCACGACGGTTTTGGTCTACGACGCGGGTGACGATAGGAGTGCGTCCGGGCGGTAATTCATCAATCACTGATACTTCTAAATCGGCATAGTAAGTCATCGCCAGCGTACGCGGGATCGGCGTGGCCGACATCATCAATTGGTGCGGGACTTTGCCTGCCTCGCCTTTGTTGCGCAGGGTCAGTCGCTGTGCCACGCCAAAGCGGTGCTGCTCATCGACAATCACCAATCCCAGTTTAGAAAACTGCACCGCATCCTGAATCAGCGCATGTGTGCCGATCACTAATTGTGCCTCGCCAGAAGCGATCAGGGCTTGCGCTTTTTCTTTATCTTTCTTTTTCAGGCTGCCGGTGAGCCAGGCAGTTTTGACGCCCAGCGGTTCTAGCCAGGCGGCGATTTTTCTGAAATGCTGGTCCGCCAAAATCTCAGTCGGCGCCATCAGGGCGGCTTGATAACCGCTGTCAATCGCTTGTGCTGCTGCAAGTGCGGCGACGATGGTTTTACCGCTACCAACATCACCTTGCAATAAACGCTGCATAGGATAAGCTTGTTTTAAATCGGAGCGAATTTCTGCCAGTACGCGCTCTTGTGCCGCAGTCAATGTAAAGGGTAAGGTCATCACGAAGGCGTTACATAATTCACCCACGGTAGGCAGTACCGTTGCTCCTTTAGCGCGGCGTGCCAACTGGGCGCGTTTCAGCGAGAGTTGCTGCGCCAACAGTTCATCAAACTTCATTCGCTGCCAGGCGGGATGCTCGCGCTCGATCAGGCTGTGCTGGTCGACATCGGGCGGTGGATTGTGTAGCAGACGTACCGAGCTTTCAAAGCTCTCTAAATACAATTCCCTCAACAGTACGGGTGCTAGGGTATCTTGCCATTCCACTTTGGATAGAGCAGTCGCTATCCGTTTGCGCAGCATGGTTTGCGATACGCCTTCACCTGCCGGATACACCGGTGTCAACGCCGTTGGTAAGGGGGCGCCTTCATTTACCATTTTGTAGGCGGGATGTACCATCTCGGCACCAAAAAATCCATGCCGTAATTCGCCACGTGCCCGAATCCGCATACCGACCGCCATTTGTGAGATCTGGCTACCGTAAAAATTTAAAAAGCGCAGCACCACTTGCGACGTGTCATCGGCGATGGTCACAACCAGTTGCCGTCTTGGCCGGTATTGCACATCACAGGCGGTGACTAAACCTTCCACCTGCACCATACTGCCACCCCGGAAACCAGCGTCACGCATGGCGGTGACTTCGGTTTCATCCTCATAGCGCATGGGCAAATGCAGCACAAAATCCATCTCAGACCGCAGACCCAGCCTGGCGAACTTGTCCTCCAGCTTGTTAGCAGGCGTTTTTTCTGGCGAAGCTTGTTTGGGCGGCTTAGCTACTTTCGCTGCTTTTATTATTGGGGCAGGGGGCATAGGGTAAAATGCTGGGTTTTGCAGTTGGCGGTTGGGCTTAGATCACAAGTTGTCTGGCGCCATTCTACTGTTTTTTTATACAGTGTCTAGCAGCTTTTTTTGCAAGCGTACTATTTCGCTTATTAAGTGGTCTACTAAGTGGCCTGTATTGTTGCTGGTATCGTTTAACTAGATTGTCTTTAATGCCCAAAAGAGAGTCTCTAAATCCCTTTTTCAACTAAAGACCAAGTCTACGCATGTCATTCATGTCAATTTGGATGTCCAATGATTCTGAGCCTCGCGGGCCAATATCATGCCAGAAGCCGCAGAATCATTGGACATCCTGGTTTCATTTTATTATTAATTTTTTAGAAGCACCATTTCTCCATGTACTCTTTAAGTGATTTTGATTTTGATTTGCCAGAAAACCTGATCGCGCAGACAGCCTTGCCGAATCGTTCTGCCTCGCGCTTGTTGCATGTCGATGGTGATCAGTTGGTGGATCGCCATTTTGCTGACATTGTTGATCAATTATCTGCGGGTGATTTGCTCGTGTTTAACGATACCCGCGTACTAAAAGCCCGCTTCCACGGGGTAAAAGAAACCGGCGGTAAGGTCGAGATGCTGGTTGAGCGTGTGGTCAGCAATACCGCTGACGAACATATCGTTCATGTACAACTGCGTGCCTCCAAATCACCGCACGCTGGCGCCAAAATCCGCTTGGCAGATGCTTTTGATGTCGTCGTCGGCGAACGTGCGGGAGAATTTTTTACCCTGCATTTCCCGGGTGATGTGTTTGAGCTGATTGAGCAATACGGTCGTTTGCCGTTGCCGCCCTATATCAATCATGAAGCTGACGATTTTGATGAGCACCGTTACCAAACGGTGTATTCGCGTGTGCCCGGCGCAGTGGCTGCGCCTACCGCCGGCTTGCATTTTGATCAGGCCTTACTAGATGCGTGCAGCGCCAAAGGTATTAACTTTGCGTATGTGACTTTGCACGTCGGCGCCGGGACTTTTCAGCCAGTACGTACCGAGGTGCTAGCCAACCACGCAATGCATAGTGAGTGGTACACCGTGCCGCAAGCGACGGTTGATGCAATATGCGCTACTAAAGCGGCGGGTAAAGCTGTCGTCGCAGTGGGTACCACCAGCATGCGTGCATTGGAGTCCGCGTCGCAAACGGGCACTTTGTTGGCTGGTAGCGACGACACCAACTTGTTTATCACGCCTGGGTATGTGTTCAAAACAGTAGACAGGCTTATCACCAATTTCCATTTACCTAAATCAACCTTGCTGATGCTGGTATCTGCATTTGCAGGCTATGATCGTATTCGTGCCACCTACGCTCATGCGATTGCCAACGAGTATCGGTTTTTTAGTTATGGTGATGCGATGTTGCTGACTAATACCTCTGATCAGTAATAAGATACTTTACACATAGCGGCATCTAAATTACACCCAGGTTTCCGGTGCGCACGGCGCACCTTACAATTATTTTATATACAGGTCGGTAAATCCTTATGCTCGAATTCCAATTAATTAAAAAAGACAAAACCACCGCCGCCCGTCGTGGCCGTGTGACTGTCAACCACGGAGTGATCGAAACACCGATTTTTATGCCGGTGGGTACTTACGGTTCGGTCAAGGCGATGTCGCCGTTGGAATTGAAAGAAATCGATGCCCATATTATTCTGGGTAATACCTTCCATTTATGGCTGCGTCCTGGCCTGAGCGTTGTCAATAAATTTGGCGGTTTGCATGATTTTATGGGTTGGGATAAACCGATTTTGACCGACTCCGGCGGCTTTCAGGTCTTCTCGCTTGGCGCTATGCGCAAGATCACGGAAGAGGGCGTGAAGTTTGCCTCACCGATCAGCGGCGAACGCTTATTTTTATCGCCAGAAATCTCGATGCAAATTCAACGCGCACTCAATTCCGATATCGTGATGCAGTTTGATGAATGCACACCGTATGAAATCGATGGTCGCCCTGCGACAGTAGAAGAAGCCGCCAAGTCCATGCGCATGTCCTTGCGTTGGGCGCAGCGTTCCAAGAACGAATTCGATCAGGGTGAAAATCCTAATGCGCTGTTCGGTATCGTGCAGGGCGGCATGTTTGAGCATCTGCGCGACGAGTCTTTGGCTGCCTTAAATGAATTTAATTTTGATGGTATTGCCATCGGTGGCCTATCCGTCGGCGAGCCAAAAGAAGATATGTTGCGAGTCTTGGCGCACGTAGGGCCGCGCTTGCCAGAGAACAAACCGCATTACTTGATGGGCGTCGGCACACCAGAAGATCTGGTCGCTGGCGTGGCAAATGGTATTGATATGTTCGACTGCGTCATGCCAACCCGCAATGCCCGTAATGGCTGGATTTTTACCCGCTATGGCGACATCAAAATCAAGAACGCCCGCTATAAAGAAGAGAAAGCACCGCTGGACGAAACCTGTTCTTGCTATGCCTGTAAAAACTTCTCCCGCGCTTATTTGCATCACCTGCACCGCACAGGTGAAATCCTGGGTGCCCGTCTCAATACTATCCATAATTTGCATTACTACCTAGAACTGATGAAGGGTATTCGCCAGTCACTTGATGACGAGCGTTTTCCAGAGTTTGTTGCGCAGTTTCATGCAGACCGGGCACGCGGGGTTTAAGTCAATTCTATCAATTTAGGATTAGTGCGTTCCGATAACTTATCTCTTCATTTTTTAAAAAACAGACGTATGACGTTCAAACAATGGATTGCTCTTGGCCTCGCTTGTCTTGCCTTTTCGAATAGCGCCTATGCTGACACCAATAGCAGCGTTGCTGAGGGTGCCGAGAAAACTAAGGGCTTTCTATGGGAGATAAAGTCAGGCGCCAAGACGGGATATTTATTTGGTTCCATCCATCTGGCCAAGCCCGATTTTTATCCCATGTCGCCAGCAGTCGAGACTGCGTATAAAAATGCAAAAATACTTGCAGTGGAAACCGATGTCACCGACATGGCTGCGCTCAAAAAAGTCATGCCTTTAACCATGTATGTCGCTCCAGACAAGCTGGAAAAACATTTGTCTGCGCAGACCTGGGCACAGTTATCTACTAGCTTTGGTCCGGCGGCAGAACAGATGCAACAACTTAAGCCGGGCATCGTTGCAACTGGCTTAATGATCGGCATGATGACAAGCACCGGCTATACCCCAGATGCAGGGATTGATTTGCATTTTTTAAAGCGAGCCAAAGCGGACGGTAAGTCTGTCTACCAACTGGAGACACTGGCGTTTCAAATGAAAGTATTGACTGACTTCAGCGATGCTGAGGGCGATGAAATGTTGTCCTATACGATTGCGAGTATGAAAGATGGCGACGCGATAAAGGATTCCGAAGCAATGGTGGCCGCCTGGAAAAGTGGTGACCTGCCTGCCTTAGAAAAAATCATGCAGTCATCCGCCGATAAAGACGCCAGCACTGCCAAGCTCATGAAGCGATTGCTGGATGATCGCAATATTGGCATGAGCGACAAACTGATTAAGCTCATCAACGGCAATAAGCCAGTATTGATCGTCGTCGGCGCTGGTCATATGGTGGGTAAGAACAGCATTTTGGATTTATTGCAACAACGGGGTTTGCAGATACGCCGGTTGCAATGAACTAGTCAAATGAGCAAGTCAAATGAGTAAGTCAAATGAGTAAGTCAAATGAGTAAGTCAAATGAGTAAGTCAAATGAGTAAGTCAAATGAGTAAGTCAAATGAGTAAGTGCGACGATTAAGCAAGTGCATGCTCTACAGCGTAGCGCAGCATTGTTGGTGTTACATAAGAGCGATGAGTCCGGTCAATTATCGCCATATAAAAGCGTCCAAAAAGATTCTTGCAATGGACGCGAGTCCCTAGCGTGACGTCAATGCGATGAGCATTGACAATTTCTACTCCGACACACGAACGGAAGATCAAATGCTTATCGTTGGCCCCCAAAATCACTTGTGAGCGCATATTGTCGTCACTCGTCAACTGATCTATGACCGGAAAGCGATTCTCGAACAGGCCGTTACTACGAGAAGATAGCAACGACGATACAGGACAGCCTAAAGTCGAGGTGCGCAACCCCATTGGGCGTACCAGTATGTTTCTAAATGCCATCATGCGCGAGACACCTTTAGGGGGATTATTTAAAAATCCTTCTAATACTTTTCCTAGAAGAGCTGATGCACTGTCGTGCATCAGTTGCTTAAGATTCTCATTTTCGAGCGTTAAGCTAAACGTATCTTCATGGTGCAAGCTCGTCTTTGCCAATTGATTGGACAGTAAAGAGCCAGCGGGTGGATTTTTCAGTTCAACGACTTTATAGCCTTTCCCGTTATCAGAGAAAAATCCTTTTGATTGCTTCCATGTTGCCCACAAGCCGCGAGCTCGACCGAGGCCGCCACGTGTCGTATCGCACATTGCTCTTTGCAGAGTACCCGGAGGTGCATCTAGGGATAAGTCGATCGTTGGGATATGTATTTTTTCTAACGATGTTTGCTCGAGTATTGAAATGACGCTTTGAGGCAGTAGCTCGGTCAGAGCTGGGATACTCGCTTCGTTTGCCAGCACTTTTTCTCGCAGCGACTCTGATAGTGCACCGCCTAGTTCGTTGGTGTGACAGGACAATGCAAAAAATACGGGATGTTTTGAATCTTCTGTCAGTGGCGCGAATTGATGCCAGGTTTCTCCTCCAAAACGGACTGTGAACAAGCAATCGGGAGGGATGTTGATGTATTGAAGTGCCTTGATAAAACTATGCGGGTCTTCTGATAGCTGCTCTGGTGATGCGGTTGAAAACCGTAATTGCGCTCCGCCACTTCCCGCGATTGCAGTAAAAATTCTATGTCCCGCATGTCGATGAAAAGGATGTCCTTTTGCTCCCACCGCAAATGAATACAGCGAAGTGACATCTCCTTTGGCAAAATCGGTTCCGGCCAATTTAGCGGATGGCTCATCCAATTCATCAATAAAATCTGGATGTGAACTTTGGCGTGCCAATACACTGGCATATAAATGGTTACCAGAACCATGGCCAAGTTGCGCGATCAATGAGACTTCGACTGGTAAGCCGCCCGACTGCGATCGAATTTGTGCAGAAGGAAAGGCATTGATTACTTTTTTTAGTTCTAGCATGCCAAGTTCTTATTTAATGAGGCAGTTATGAAATTGTGTTGAATATGAAACTAGAAGCAAAGCGTAGAGCCACCTAACTCATGTTGTCAATCATATCGTCGCAATCAAAAACTCCGGTTTGACGAAGTGAATATCGGTATTAGTCATATTAATAAGTTAATGTCGCATGTTGTGCCAACGTTTAATATTAAATATTAGTCTCGAATCCCAACATCAAGCGACTAAATCACAGTAAGCCGCTGCTCCAATGCTAGAATGTGGCGCTTTGTGATTGATGGCGAGCTCTTTAGGTGTGGTCTTTTATTTGGTGGTTTTGGCACCATTTGAGACGCTTATGCTGATTCATTTCCAATTTTATTGTCTTGCAGATAATTATTAAAATCTTACTGGAGTCTTAACGTGTTTATTTCCAATGCTTATGCGCAATCTTCCATTTTTAGTGGTGGCGGTGATTTGATGAGTTTCCTGCCCATCATTTTGATGTTTGTGGTGCTGTATTTTTTGATGATACGTCCGCAAATGAAGCGTCAAAAAGAACAAAAATCGATGATGGACGCTTTGGCGAAAAATGATGAAGTGGTCACAGCTGGCGGCGTGTTAGGTAAAGTGGTTAAAGTCACTGAGGCTTATGTCACGATAGAAATCGCTAACGGCACTGAAGTTGTTGTGCAAAAAGTGGCTATCACTATGTTGTTGCCTAAAGGCACGATCAAAGCGATCTGATACCGTCATTACTCACGCAAAACCGCCCCAGCTGCGTTGTAACTCCTAGCAGTACAAACGTATTGTCTTCGTCGCTACGCCTTGCTGGATCAATTTTGTGTAAGTCCTGACCGATTCAACGCAGCCTTTAGTTTTGTGGCTGCGTTGCACATTCAGCCCAGTATTTAATTTAATCTGAACCGATATGAATCGCTATCCTCTCTGGAAATATCTTCTGATCATCGTCGCGCTGGTATTTGGCGCGTTGTACACAGTCCCCAATTTTTTTGGCAAGTCCCCGGCAATTCAAATCAATAGCGCCCGCGCAACTGTCAAGGTTGAAAGCGATATGCTGGGTCGCGTTGAGCAGGCGTTGAAAGCGCAGGACCTCACCGCAACTAGTTTGTCTTACGAGAACAACGGCACTCAAGGTTCTGTCCGTGCTCGTTTTAAGGATGCCGATATCCAGTTCAAAGCGAAGGCCGCATTAGAAAAAGCCTTGAATACTGATCCTGCCGATCCTTTGTATAGTATCAGCTTCAATCTGCTGAATGACACGCCAAAATGGCTGCAAAGTTTACATGCTTTGCCGATGTCGCTGGGGCTGGATTTGCAAGGCGGTGTCCATTTCTTGATGCAAGTCGATACCAAAGCATTATTAAATACCCGCTTACAAGGTCTGCAATCTACAGTGCGTAGCGTACTGCGGGATAAAGAAGTTCGCCACTCGGGTATTTCTCGTGACGGTCAGCAAATTACCGTGAAGTTCCGTGATGCTGATACCTTAGGTAAGGCGAAAAATGTTTTGTCTAGTCAGATCAACGATGTGCAGATGACTGATGTTAAAAACGCAGATAACACCGAGCTGAGCTTGCTGATCACTTTGAAGCCAGAGGCCTTGAAGGCAGCGGTGACAGAAGGCGTTAAACAAAACATTATTGCTTTGTCTAAACGGGTGAATGAACTTGGCGTTGCGGAGCCAATTATTCAGCAGCAAGGCGCTGATCGCATCGTGGTGGAATTACCAGGTGTGCAGGATGTCAACCGCGCGAAAGATATTATTGGACGCCAGGCTACATTAGAAGTGCGTCTAGTAGATGAAAGTGTAATTGGTCTGGTGGATGAAAATACTGCAGTTCCATTCGGTTCTGAATTATTTAAAGTTGGTCGCGGTGCACCTGCAATTTTGTATAAAGACCCTGTAATTACTGGTGATTATATTTCTGGTGCTTCTGCCAGTTTTGATCAGCATCAACAACCGTCTGTCAGTATCGATTTGAATGGCGATGGTGGCAGCAAAATGCGTGAAGGTACGCGCGGTAAGATCGGCAAAAAAATGGCGATCGTCTTGTTTGAAAAAGGTAAGGGCGAGTTGCTGACAGTAGCCACTATTCAGGATGAGTTGGGTTCCCGCTTTAATATTACTGGCATGGGTTCTACCGCCGCTTCAAGTGACTTGGCGTTGCTGTTGCGTGCTGGTTCGCTGGCTGCTCCAATGGACTTTATTGAGGAAAGCACGATAGGTCCGCAATTAGGTGCAGATAATATCCAAAAGGGTTTTAACTCCACGCTGTATGGTTTTATCGCGATTGCCGTTTTCATGATCGCTTACTACATGCTATTTGGTGTATTTAGTGTGATGGCACTGTCTGTTAACTTATTATTACTGGTAGCGATCCTCTCCTTATTGCAGGCTACATTAACGTTGCCAGGTATGGCGGCGATCGCGCTGGCACTGGGTATGGCGATTGACGCCAACGTCTTGATTAACGAGCGTATCCGTGAAGAGCTGCGTGCTGGTAATACACCTCAAGCTGCGATCTCGATTGGTTTTGATCGTGCCTGGGCGACGATTCTAGATTCCAACGTGACGACTTTGATTGTTGGTTTGGCGCTGCTGATTTTTGGATCGGGTCCGATTAAAGCGTTTGCGATTGTGCATTGTCTGGGGATTGCAACGTCGATGTTCTCAGCCGTGTTTGTTTCGCGTGGTGTGGTCAATCTGTGGTACGGACGTAAGAAGAAATTAACTTCTCTTGCGATCGGACAGATTTGGAAACCTGCAGACTAATCAATACCGTCGACACAATAAGAATTTAGGGATTTATCATGGAATTATTCCGTATTAAAAAAGACATTCCTTTCATGCGCAATGCGCTGATATTCAATGTCATTTCTGCTTTGACTTTTGTCGCAGCTGTATTTTTCTTGCTGCATAAAGGCTTGAATTTTTCAGTTGAATTTACTGGCGGTACCGTCATGGAGGTGATGTATTCCAAGGCCGCCAATGTTGATGAGGTCCGTAAGACCGTTGACAGCACTGGTTATCTGGATGCACCTGTTCAGACTTTTGGTCAGGCACAAACGATCGTAGTTCGTTTGCCTTTGCCAAAGAATGAAACTTTAGCTCAGCAAACAGATAAGGTATTTGGTGCTTTAAAAGCGCATGACGCTGACGTCAAGTTACAACGAGTTGAGTTAGTCGGCGCGCAGGTCGGTGATGAGTTGACGCACGATGGTTTGATGGCTTTGCTATTTGTTATTTTGGGCGTAGTCGCGTATCTGGCGATTCGTTTTGAATGGAAATTTGCGGTCGCGGCGATTATCGCCAACTTGCATGACGTGGTGATTATTTTGGGCTTCTTTGCCTTCTTTCAATGGGAATTTAATCTCTCTGTCTTGGCAGCGGTATTGGCGGTGTTGGGTTATTCGGTGAATGAATCAGTGGTTATTTTTGATCGTATTC
This sequence comes from Undibacterium sp. GrIS 1.2, assembly GCF_040544435.1. Taxonomy (NCBI): domain Bacteria; kingdom Pseudomonadati; phylum Pseudomonadota; class Betaproteobacteria; order Burkholderiales; family Oxalobacteraceae; genus Undibacterium; species Undibacterium sp. GrIS 1.2. The sequence goes on along the minus strand of NZ_JBEONP010000004.1, from coordinate 73,049 downwards.
GTGAGAATTTCCGGAAACAACGCAAGATGTCAGTGACAGAAGTGATTGACAATGCGATTACTAGCACGATCTCCCGCACCATTATTACTCACGGCTGTACGCAAATGATGGTGTTGTCCATGCTCTTCATCGGTGGTACGACGTTGCACTATTTTGCCATTGCATTAACGATTGGTATTTGCTTCGGTATTTACTCTTCGGTGTTTGTTGCAGCGGCGATTGCGATGTGGCTGGGGGTCAAACGTGAAGACTTGATTAAGCCGATCAAAGATAAAGACGACACGGACGGCGCAGTAGTCTGATGAACCGCGTTGCTTGTAACGAAAAGTATTAAATAGTAAAGCCAGCTCTTGAGCTGGCTTTTTCTTTGATAGCATTACCATCTTTAAAATCTGGTCAAATTGTTTCAATTTTTCATGTGATAAAAATAGTAAACGCTGATGAATTGATGAAAGCAATTTTGCACTAAATGTACTGAATGTACGAACCCACTAGACCCATAGACTAATTAATTAATTAATCAATCAACAAGCTGCTAAATTTTATTGGCTTTGTCCTACCCACCAGGTAAAAGAGTATGAGTAAATTAAAGACGATCGTTGCCGTGTTAGTTGTTGCTGGTTTGGCTGCCGGTGGCTACTACAAATGGAGTGCCGCTAAAACCGATGCAGGTGACAAAGCCAGCAAAGCAGGTGCCGATAATAATCGTCCTATCAGTGTCTCGACCACCCTGGCGATCAAGCGTGATTACCCCGTGCAGCTCTCTGCCAACGGCGTTGTTACGGCGCTAAGCACCGTCGATATTCGTCCTCAAATTACCAGTACCGTTACTAAAGTGCATATTAAGGAAGGGCAGTTTGTCAAAGCAGGCGACTTGCTATTTACTCTGGATAGCCGTGCTGATGAAGTCAATCTGGCAAAGGCGCAGGCGCAACTGGATAAAGACCTTGCAACTCAGGCTGACAATCAGCGACAACTGGCGCGTAGCAAAGATTTACTCGATAAAAAATTCGTGTCGCAAAGTGTGGTCGATACCAGTCAGACTCAAGTAGACGCACAAGCTGCGGTAATTGCTTCTGATCGTGCCGCGGTGAATGCGGCCATAGTAGCGCTGACCTATGATCGTATTGTTGCCCCAGCCGCAGGGCGTACGGGCGTGATCAGTGTCTATCCAGGTTCCTTAGTACAAGCTACCACCACGGTACCTGCACTGGTAACGATTACCCAGATGGACCCGATCACAATTAGCTTCCCGCTGCCACAAAGGAATTTGCAGGACGCACTGGATGCGATGAATCAAAAAGACGATCAGAAAAATCCGAATGCAGTCACTGCCCAATTGCCAGATCACCCGGAAAAATACCGTGGTCGTTTGCAGTTTGTTGATAACGTAGTGGATGCTTTATCCGGCACGATTAAAGCCAAAGCCGTGTTAGACAACCGTGATTTAAAGTTGTGGCCAGGCGCTTATGCGGATATCGGATTGAGTGTCCGCACGATGAAAGACGCTATCGTGATACCGATCGATGCCGTAATCAATAATGCGCAAGGCAGCGCGGTCTATGTGGTTGATGTTGATAATAAAGTGAGCTTGCGCCCGGTTAAAGTGGTGTACTCCGCAGCCCTGGATGCTGTCGTCACTGGAATCGAAGTCGGCGCTAAAGTAGTCTTGGATGGCAAACAAAATCTGCGTCCCGGCAATCTGATACGTGAGCGTGTAGCGGATAGCAAAACGACTAATCCTAAAATGGATACGAAGTCAGACACTAAGCCTGAAACTAAGTCTGAAACTAAGTTAGACGCCAAGTCAGAAAAATCCGCCTCTCAAGCAGCGAGCGCATCATGAATTTGTCGGAGTTATTTATCCGCCGTCCTGTGATGACGGTATTGCTGAACTTGTCTATCGTTGTTGCGGGTGTTTTGGCATATCGGTTTATTCCGATTGCCGCTTTGCCGAGTTATGACACGCCAGTGATTAGCGTCAATGCAGTCTTGCCCGGTGCTAGTCCAGAAACCATGGCGACCTCGGTTGCGCTGCCACTAGAAAAACAATTTGCCACGATCCCCGGTTTGTCTGTCATCAGTTCCAGCAACACTTTAGGCACGACCTCACTGACTTTAGAGTTTGATCAAAATCGGAACATTGACGCCGCCTCGGTAGACGTGCAAGCCGCCTTGTTGCGCGCCCAACGCTCATTACCGGTAGAAATGACGACGCTACCCTCTTACCGTAAAGTCAATCCTGCCGATGCACCGATTTTGATTTTGGCATTAACTTCGCCTTCGCTGAGTTTGTCGGAGTTAACCAACTATGCCGAGCATTTGATTTCTCCCAGCTTGTCCACGCTGGATGGTGTGGCGCAAGTGAATATTTTTGGTATCAAGCGTTACGCAGTACGGGTCAGGGTGATGCCTGATGCACTGGCTGCACGGAATATTTCGCTAGATGAGTTATCTGCCAGTATCAAGGCGGCAAACGCCAACACGCCCGTCGGCACTTTGGACGGCGATAAACAAACCTTAACCTTGTTAGCTAACCGCCAGTTACAAAGCGCAGCAGATTTTTCTAATCTAATCGTCAGCAATAAAGGTGGGCAAGTCGTTCGTTTGCATGATGTCGCCAAGATTGAAGACAGTTACGAAACCTTTAAATCATCGGCTAACTTTAATGGCGAAAGCTCCATCACTTTAGCGATTCAGCGCCAGACCGATGCCAATACCGTCAAAGTAGTTGATTCAATTAAAGCCGCGTTGCCGGGCTTTCAGGCGCAATTGCCAGCCTCAGTCAAAATCAATCAAGTGAATGATCGTTCGGTCTCTATCCGCGACGCATTGCATGATGTCAATCTGACTTTGATACTCACGATTTTTTTGGTCGTGATCGTGATTTTCTTGTTCTTACGTCGTTTAGTCGCGACGATTATTCCGACCCTGTCTTTGCCCGTTTCTTTGGTTGGCGCAATCAGTTTGCTGTGGGGTTTTGGCTATACGCTGGACAATATTTCTCTGTTGGGGCTGACCTTGGCAGTGGGGCTGGTAGTGGATGATGCGATTGTGATGTTGGAAAACATCATGCGCCATGTGGAGGCGGGTGAAGAACCTTTTAAAGCCGCATTGAAGGGATCGCGGGAAGTCGGTTTTACGATTATCTCGATTTCAACTTCACTGATTGCAGTCTTCATCCCTATCTTTTTTATGCCGGGCGTGATTGGTCAGTTGTTCCACGAGTTTGCGGTCATCGTATCGCTGGCAATCGTCGCTTCTGCGTTTGTCTCGTTAACGCTGGTGCCGATGCTGGCTAGTCGTTTTCTGAAAAGCGAACATGACATGAAAGAGCCGCCAAAACTGATCGGCGCTTTGCTGCATGTATTTGAAAACGGCTTTAACTCTTCTCTGAACGCATACTCGCGTGCTTTGGATGTGGCTTTGCGTCATCGCGGCCTGGTGCTGGTGGTTGCCTTAGTTACCTTTGCCGGAACCGCGTATTTGTTTGCGACGATCCCTAAAGGTTTTTTCCCGGAAGAAGATATCGGACAGATCAGCGTGCAAACCGAGGCCGCGGAGGATACGTCTTTTCCAGCGATGGTGATATTGCAGGACCGAGCCGCCAAAATTATACGAGATGACCCCAATGTGCTGACGGTGGCATCGTTTAATGGTGGTAGTGGCTCGCAGAATACCGGACGTATGTTCGTCAACTTAAAGCCGCGTGATCAGCGCAAACCGATGAAGCTCGTGGTGGAAGGTTTGCGCCGCAAGTTAAGTGAAGTCGCAGGTATCGCGACCTTCTTGCGGCCTACACAAAATTTGCAACTGGGTGGGCGTCAAAGTAAGAGCCAGTATCAATATATTTTGCAAAGCGTTACTGCCGGGGAGTTAAGCGACTGGTCCATTAAGTTGCAGGACAAATTGCGTGCCGATCCTGTTTTTAAGGATGTCACAACCGATTCGCAACTCAAGGGTTTGCAGGCAGAACTCAAGATCGACAGAGACAGGGCCAACGCGCTGGGTGTCAATATGGACAGCATCCGCTCCGGTTTATATAGTGCATTTGGTGAGCGCCAGGTATCGACCATGTACACCAGCGTGGATAGCTATCAGGTCATCATGGAGTTTGCCCCGGATCAGAAAAAAGATGAGAGTGCTTTAGACGGCATCTACATTCGTAGTAGTGGGGGCGGTCTGGTGCCTTTATCGAGTTTTGCGACGATCAAGCGCTCGGTCGGTCCGACCTCAATTAACCATGCCGGACAGTTGCAAGCGGTGACGATTTCTTTCAATCTTGCACCTGGCGCCGCTTTGGGTGTTGCCACGAAAAAAATTGAGCAATACCGTGATGAAATCAAATTACCAGCATCCATTATTGCCACCTACGGCGGTGATGCTGCGGTATTCAAAAATTCGCAATCAGGGCAGGTCGTATTGATCGTCGCCGCACTATTGGTGATCTATGTCTTGCTGGGCGTGTTGTACGAAAGTTATATCCATCCGCTGACAATTCTCGCTGGCTTGCCATCTGCTGCCGTCGGTGCGCTATTGACGCTGCAGTTGTTTGGACAAGATCTGACGCTGATTGCGATGATCGGTATTTTGCTGCTGATTGGTATCGTAAAAAAGAACGCGATTATGATGATTGACTTCGCGCTGGACGCGCAACGCCATCATGGTATGACGCCGCCAGAAGCGATTCGTGAAGCCTGCGTACAGCGTTTCCGCCCGATTATGATGACCACCTTGGCCGCGTTGGTTGGCGCATTGCCGATTGCATTGGGCTTGGGTGCCGGTGCGGAATTACGTCAACCTTTGGGCTTGGCGGTAGTCGGCGGTTTGATTTTTTCGCAAGCGATTACCTTATTCATCACGCCTGTGATTTATCTGGCCTTGGATCGGTTTAGCGGTACTGGGCCGATTGTTGGCGATCATATTTGAGCAGTTGCAGAGTCGAAAAAATTGGTGATTTTGGGGTGGATTTTCAGCACAATTCAGCACAAAAAATACATAGTAGTCACCGGTTTTTTTGACGGAAATAAGGTGTAAGGAAAATACTCCCCCTCATTTTTAAGAAATATGCCTTATTGTCCAATGATTACATGGACAATAAATTATACTATTGGGGAGTATATTATTTGACCTGATCGCTCAATGAGCAATCTTGGGGGATGGGCAGATCACTCAAACCGGCATGCAAGCTGGCTTTAAACTTCCGTAGTTCCGCCTCTAGCGTCACGAAATCCTGGTCGCTGTAAGCAGCAAAACTCCGCGCTCCGTTCTCCACCATTTGGGGAAATACTTCCTCAAATACGGCTTCTCCCGCTGGGCTCAATTTGACAAATAATTGACGCCGGTCCTGATCTCCACGCTCACGTATGACCAATCCCTTTTGCTCAAGGCGATCCAGCACACCTGTTAACGTGCCTTTAGTAATCAGAGTTTTGGTAGCGAGACTCTTGCAGCACATTCCAGGGGTATTGCCGAGGGTGGCAATGATGTCGAACTGAGAATGCGTTAATCCGAATTGACGTACGTAGTGGGTAGATATCTGTTCAAACGCCTGCATACACTCAGCGAGTAATCGTATGCTGCGTAGATAACGTTTTCCCATGGTGGCAAATTTTTGAGGTGAGATGTGGTCAGACAACATAGCCTGACCACATTAAAGCAATAGCATCAGATCAAATTTTTCAAACGTAATCTGATTTTTTTTGACCTAATTAGTCTTTGACTGCTTCAACCTGGATCGACAATTTAACTTCTGGTGCGAAGCCATAAGCGATACCATAGTTCAGACCGAAATCAGTACGCTTGAATTCTGCTGATGCATCAGCACCGCAGACTTCTTTTTTCAACATAGGATGCATGATGCATTTGAACTTATTGATCGTCAAAGTCAGTGGCTTAGTTACGCCCATCAATGTAAATTCACCTTGTACAGAGACTGGTGTATCGCCGTTGAATTTGATGGCATTGCCTTTGTATGTCGCTGTAGGGAATTTCTCTACATTAAACATCTCTGCAGATTTGGCATGAGTATTCATCTTATCGTGACCGAAATCGATGGATGTTGTGTCGATCGTGATATCCATTGCGCCTGTTTTTGCTGCTTTATCCAGAGTGATTTTGCCGCTGGATTTATTAAATTTGCCGCGCCATACTGACAGACCGCCGAAATGGTCTGCTTCAAAGCTTGGATAGGTATGATCTGGCATTACAGTGTAGGTATCTGCAAATGCAGGAGCGGCACAAACGACTAAGGCTGCGGCGACAAGTTGGCTTAATTTCATGGTGATGTCCTTAAAGAAAAATACTAGTTTGGGAGTGATAAGACTGCGTAAAACGTAAAACTTGTTCTAAAAAATACTAAGCGAAATGACAAACTTAGTGGTCAATATTAATTGTCAATATTAACGATCAATACAATAAGAATTTCGCAATTTTATTGCGTTACTACGTGAAACTTAATGACTACTTCATCGGCAACCATGCCGGTATCTTTCCATTCGCCTTCACCAATATTGTAGGTGAGGCGTTTGATCGGCAGACTGCCATCAAACACTTGATTAGCACCTTCTTTTTTTACCGTCAGAGGAAAGCTGATGTCGGTTGTTTTGCCTTTGATGGTGAGCTTGCCGCTGACGTTGAGCACGCCATTGGCACCAGCCTTCATACTGGTGGAGACAAAACTCGCTTTAGGAAATTGCGCGGTGTTAAACCATTCTTTTTTAAGCACTTCTGCGTTGTACTGCGGATCACCCAAATCAAAGCTGGCAACATCAATATCGACCGTAGCGGTAGAGGCTTCTGGTTTTGCCGTGTTGTAATCGATCGCCGCCGAGAATTTTTTAAATTGTGCATCGACCGGTACATTCATTTGCTTAAATACGATGGTGACTTTGCTCTTTGCATTGTCGAGTTTTGCAATCGCCGCCAAAGCGGGTAAGCTGGCGGCAAGCAAAAGACTTGCGGTAATGATTTTGGTCTTTTTAGAAAAAGAAATACTCATAGCAGTGTTACCTCTATATGTTTATTTGCTAAATTTTTAGATAAATTAAATATTATTTTCCAGGCAGCATGCGCTGGAAAATACCGTCTTTGTTAATGATCAAATGTTTAAACGCTGCAGCTACGTGTAAGCAAAATACGACGAATAAAATCTTCGTCAAAATCTCATGCAGATCTTTCAAAATCGGTTTGAGTTCAGGGTTAGGGCCAATAATCGTGGGGAGTTGGATTAAACCTAAATACACCACAGGGTAGCCCGCAGCGGATGTATAGAAGTAACCCGACAACGGAATGGCAAACATCAATATGTACAGCAGACCATGCAAGGCGCTGGCCGATTTTTTTTGCCAGCCTGGCATGCTGTCTGGGTAAGCTGGCACAGTGCTAAAGAGGCGCGTCAATAAACGTATTGCAACTAGACCTAAGATGGTGACACCCAACCATTTATGCCACGAGAAATATTTTAATTTGGTCGGACTGAACGACATGTCTGCCATCACATTGCCCAAAATAAAAGCCGCGATGATCAAAATGGCGACTAGCCAGTGTAAGAGAATGCTAGGACGGCTATAGCGTTGCATTTCTGTTCCCTGTTTAAAAAAGCAATTATGGTAGTGGAAATTAGTTCGGACTAGAACTAAATTGGAGCTAATATATCAAAAAAAACCGGAACGTGCAGAACGCTTCAATTATCTTGAGTAGATTAGTCGGCAAACCACTTTTTTTCTATAAATTTTTCTCCTCCTTACTTCTTAAGTCATTTATCATTCCGGCTATATTGTTAATTAAATAATTACTCGTAAATTTAAAGATGAAGCCAAAGACACTTGAAAAAGCAATCGTAGATCCTGCCAGAGCCGTTATTAGTAATCTGAGTGGTGCAGTGAATGAGACAACGGATTTGCTGCATCAAAGCGGCCCTCTAAAACCTGGCACAGGTCTAGCAAGCGGTGTCATCGCGCTGAGCATTGCGTTTTTAAGCTTGCTGGGAGTGATCGCTTTCCATTTCCCTCAATACCTGACGACGCCAGAATTGCGGCGTCAATATTCTCCCGATCTGATCCGGCATATTTTGTTTGCGGGGTTGATTATTTCTGGTGTCATTAGTTTGTTAAATGTCTTGTTCAAGCAGCGACGCGGCCTGAATGCGGTCGCCGGAATATTGGTTTTGATCGCAGTTGCGCTCGGTGGCTCGCATGTTCCTGTCGCTGATTTCCCAGATCACACACCGTATATTGGCTTGGATTGGTTTATCTTAGATTTGCTCGGATCAACTGTGATTTTTGTGGCGATTGAAAAGCTTTTCCCTTTATACAAGGGCAGATGATTTTCCGTCGTGAGTGGCAGACCGACATGGTGCATTTTGCGATGAATCACTTTATCGTTGGCCTGGCTTTGTTGACCGTTAACTTTGCGATTCATCGCTTGTTTGGCTGGATGGCGCATGATTCTGTGCGTGGATTTATTCGGTCGATTTACTTTATACCGCAACTATTACTATGTATTTTGGCAGCAGATTTTGTGCAATATTGGACGCATCGCGCCTATCATGAGATTCCATTTTTATGGCGCTTCCATGCAGTGCATCATTCAGCCAAAACCATGGATTGGTTAGCTGGTTCCCGTCAGCACATTCTGGAGCTGATTGTGACGCGTGTCGGTGTCTTGGGTGCGCTGTATGTACTTGGCTTTGAGAAGACCGTGATGGATGCCTACATTATCGTGGTAGGGTTTCAGGCGGTGTTCAATCATGCCAACGTGCATTTGCCTTGGGGGCCAATTAAATATCTGATCGTTACCCCAGACTTCCATCACTGGCATCACTCATCAGATGATGTGGCGATTGATCGAAATTACGCAGCGCACTATGCGTTTTTAGATCATATTTTTGGTACCGCGATTAAGGGGCAGAAGGGTTTCCCGGAGAAATACGGTGTGCAAGGTGACTACATGCCAGATGGCTATGTTAAGCAGTTGATGTTTCCGTTTAAATCTCAAAAATAGTTTTAGAAATTAAATGAAAAATGGCGCATTGCTTTTGCAAATGCGCCATTTTTTTTGCCGTTTGTCGTACCTGTCTAAATCGCTTTCGCCAGTTTCGAAGCAATACCGATGTAATTTGCTGGCGTCATTTCTAACAGCAAATCTTTAGCTTCTTGTGGAATTGCCAGACCAGCGACAAACGCTCGCAAAGCCTCTTTAGAAATCCCTTTGCCGCGTGTCAGTTCCTTCAATTGCTCGTAAGGATTCTCTACGCCATAACGACGCATCACCGTTTGCACTGGCTCTGCTAGAACTTCCCATGTTGCATCCAGATCGCTGGCTAAACGCTCGTGGTTGGTTTCTAGCTTGTTTAAGCCACGCAGGCAGCTATCGTAAGCGAGTAAGGTGTAACCAAGTGCCACGCCGATGTTGCGCAGGACGGTGGAATCCGTCAAGTCACGCTGCCAGCGCGAGACCGGGAGTTTTTCAGACAAATGTTTGAGTAGTGCATTCGCTAACCCCAAGTTACCCTCGGAATTTTCAAAATCAATCGGATTGACTTTGTGCGGCATGGTGGATGAGCCAATTTCACCCGCTTTAGTTTTTTGCTTGAAATAACCAACCGAAATATAGCCCCAGATATCACGATTTAAATCTAACAAAATCGTATTTGCGCGTGCAAAGGCATCAAACATTTCTGCCATGTAGTCATGCGGTTCGATCTGAATGGTGTAAGGGTTATAGACCAGACCCAGGCGTTGCTCAATTACGTTTTTTGAAAAATTTTCCCAGTCATGCTTGGGGTAGGCTGATAAATGTGCATTGTAGTTGCCGACCGCGCCATTCATTTTGCCAAGGATTTCTACCTGGGCGATACGTTGCGCAGCGCGTTGCAAGCGAGCTACGACGTTTGCCATTTCCTTGCCTAATGTGGTCGGGCTGGCAGATTGGCCGTGGGTGCGAGATAACATCGGCACGTCGGCGTTGGTGTGTGCTAACTCTGTTAATCGTGTGATCAGATTTTGCAAGGCCGGTAGCATGACGCCGTCACGCGCACTCTTGAGCATCATGCCGTGCGAGGTATTGTTGATATCTTCTGAAGTACAGGCAAAATGGATAAATTCTGCTGCCGCTTTTAATTCTTGTGTGATTGCCGCATCAATGGCTAGCGCGCGTACTGGCAGATGGCCGTAGCTGTCTGGTAATGGCAGTCCTACCGATTCTTTCAGCCAATATTCCACTGCTTTCACGTCATGATTGGTAATCGCTTCAATCGCCTTGATGCGTGCTGCATCTGCTTCAGAGAAATCGCTGACGATTTTTTCCAACAATGTATTGGCTGCGGTCGAAAATGGTTTAATTTCTGCAAAGCCTGCTTGTGACAAAGCTTGTAGCCAGGACACCTCAACTTTGACACGATGATGCATGAAACCCGATTCGGACAAAGTAGCGCGTAGCGCATTGACCTTGCTTGCATAACGGCCATCAAGCGGGGAAAGGGCAGAGAGTGTGGAAAGAGACATGATTTTGGGAGTGAAGTAACGGATTAAGTGAAAAAGCGAAGAATAGGAGGTTGAATCGTCAAAAATAGATAATTGCATTGCGCAAAAAACAACAAAATGACGCGCTGGGCGATATAATCCAATTTTGTCATTCGGGTGCCGAAACAGCAGATTTCTTAAGGATTTTTGCTATTTTTTGCGCAGAATGCCCGATTTTACCACTAGCCCGCACTCATTACACTGGTCTTGCCCTCACTGTCTGTCTGCATCCTTGGAGGTGTGGACAGACGGCAATGCTATAATTTAGCCTAATAAATTCACAAAGTGCCTATGAAACTGATTGGTTCCCTCGGAAGTCCCTATGTAAGAAAAGTCCGCGTAGTGATGGCGGAAAAAAAGCTCGACTACACGTTGGTATTGGAAAATGTCTGGGCAGCAGACACCACAATCCAGCAATCTAATCCCCTGGGCAAAGTACCTTGCCTGTTGATGGAAGATGGCGGCGCTATGTTTGATTCGCGCGTCATTGTTGAATATCTCGATACCCTGACGCCTGTCGGCAAGCTGATTCCGGTCAATGGACGTGAGCGCGCTGAAGTCAAATGCTGGGAGGCTGTGGCGGATGGCATTGCCGATGCAGCGATTTTGGTTCGTCTTGAAAAAACGCAGCGGGCAGAAGCCTTGCAAAGCGCCGATTGGATTGCACGCCAGATGAGCAAAGTGACAGAAGGTTTAAAATCAATGTCCACGGGCTTGGGTGATGCACCTTTTTGTCTTGGTACGCATTTGACCCTGGCGGATATCAGCGTTGCATGCACCTTGGGTTGGTTAAGTTTCCGCTTCCCAGAGATTGACTGGCGCGGTGATTATCCCAACTTAGCGAAATTATTTGATAAGTTGTCGGAGCGTCCGTCATTTAAAGAGTCACTGCCGCAGTAAGCTAGTTTCTAACTTACGTTAAAAAAACACGTATAAAAAAGGAGGTAAAAGCGTTTAAGCTTCTACCTCCTTTTTTTATAGTTTTAAAAATGTCTGCCGTCGACAAATTTCGATAAGACATCCTAAAAATAACCTATTAAAACTAACTTACTCTGCGTCCAGCATTTGCGCTTGCAGATAGTTTTGCAGGCCAATTTTTTCGATCAATTCTTGTTGAGTCTCCAGCCAATCGATGTGTTCCTCGGTGTCGTCGAGTATCATTTGAAATAAGTCGCGCGACACATAATCGCCAACTAATTCGCAAGTTGCAATCCCTTCTTTAACCGTCTTTTGTGCTGCAGTTTCTAGCTTCAGATCACATTGAAGCATCTCTGGCGTGTCCTCGCCTATCATCAGCTTGTGCAAGGCTTGTAAGTTTGGCAGGCCACCTAACATCAGGATACGGTCTATCAATTTATCGGCATGTTTCATTTCGCCAATTGATTCTTGATATTCCTTCTTGGCGATTTTTTCAAAACCCCAATGCTTGTACATACGCGCATGCAAAAAATATTGATTAATTGCGCTGAGTTCATTGGTTAGCTGCGCATTGAGCAGCTTAATAACCTTGGCGTCACCTTTCATTGGGACCTCGAAATAGTTTGTTTGCGGGAGTTTGCAGTATAAGCGTATGTACAACATTTGTACGCTAGTTATGATTTTTTTAACCCAGATTTTTCATTGTGACAGTAATAAGTATAGCTTTGAACGATGCATGTCATTTATGTTGCTACGAAGTGATAGCGGTCTAATAGAAAATTTGAATTTTATTGTACTCATGGTGAGTATATTTTAATTGTCCATATATTATTTGGACGATAAGATGTTTTTATAAAAAACAATGGGGAGTATATGGATATGTAGGAGATTGCGCTGGCGGATATTGGCATGAATATCGGCATTAAACAGATTTGCCGTGATGCAAACCCGACGCGAGGCGACGGCGCAAATTAACTGTTTAGTGAGAAGCTAATCACGGCTGTTGCCAGCATCATTAATGGTTTGCCGTCTTCTACATAGGGTTTAAACAAGGCGCGCGAGATAGCGACGCGTGCTGCTTCGTCAAGGCGATTGGAGCCTGACGATTTTTGAATCTCCACTTTTTCTGCACGCCCTTTTTCGTTCACTAAAACACGTAGAACGACTTTGCCTTCTTCTCCCATTCTTCTGGACAGTGGCGGGTAATCGGCTTGCGGCGCTTGTATATATTCCACCCCGGTGACTACTTTAGGTAATGCAGGGGTCGTCGGAGCGACCGGTGTGCTGGTCTCCACCGCGACTTGGGTATGTTCTTGCGCCGGAGGAATGTTGGTGGTCTGAACTGATGGTGCCGTACTCGTCGCTACCACCACTTCAGGCGTAGGCGCGAAAACAGCTTGATAGGGCATGAGTTTAGGCATGCTTACTTTAGGTTTGGGCTGCTCCGGTGCTGGCTCATTCGTCGCCACTAGGCTTACCATCAGTTCTTTTGGCAGAATCTGCACCGCGTTATTGAGCAAACCTGCATTCAACGCATAGATTAATCCGAGGTGCGCCAATACGATGCCAAGGATTGGCAACATACGATGGAGTGGTCGTTGACTTGGATTGGAATAGTCCATGGAAACCATTGTTGAGGTATTGCTAAACATTCATATCTCGTTTAATTGTGAATTACGCACTACCGTAGAAATGTTAAGCCGCCAGCGCTTGCGGCTGAAAGCGTACTGGATGAAGCTGTTGCGCTTTGTTGATCGAAGAAACCACGCCAGAGGATTGGCATTCACGCAGAATACTGCGCGCGCAACTGGCGCATTTGCCGCAGCATGTGCCAACATCTAAATGCGTGCGCAGCTCAGACATCGTAGTTAAACCCGCTGCCACTGCATTGCGTACTTTCTTTTCAGAGACGTTATTGCAAACACAAACGATCATGAAAACCTCTGGTAATAAAAATGGTAAAAATGAATCTACTAAGTTCAAACTGTGGCACTAAATCTAAATCTGACTCTCTACGAATAAGTCGGTAAAAAGTTCTTTTATCTGCTACCGGCCACCAGACGCGTGAACAAATTCAGTCGTCCTTGCGGTGGCAAACTTCTTTCAACCAAGCCCGCCCATTGCTCTGACAATTGCTGGCAAGTGGCTTTTAATACCGGTGCCAGATCAGGTAATTCTGCCAGCGCCTTTAAATGTCGTTCTATTACTGATGCCAACTTCAGGCACGCACCGCCATCTTTATTTTGTGCTGAACTCACCGTGTAATGCGACATCAGGTGCAACACGGCAGAGACTAATAATTCTGGCTGGGCCGGTTTGCTGGCAATCTCAAAAAAATCTGGATTTATGCTGGACATCAAACGCTCCTCGTAAGGTTTGCTTGGCTTGCTTTGCATGTCATCCGGCATCGCTGGCTAAAATCGAATTAATCTTGAAATGCTGAGTTAGCTATCTACTACTGCCTGATAACTAAATTACGCCGTCAAGATCAATTTGTTCAACTGCGTTACACGTAAGCGATAAATTCTGCCTTCGTGATCAATTTCGACTTCACGCATCTGATGCATGAGTTCCCGACTTTTCAGGCGGACGATTTGTTTGCCATCTGTGCCGATGTTGCCATTGGCGGGGGCAGATGCAAGTCTGTTGTTTTCAGCTTGGTCAGCATAAGAGAATTCAGCCATTTTTCCTCCGCAAATATTAATGAGAACAATTCTTGTTTAGATTATTGTCCAGCCATTGAGAATTTGCAAGCTTTTTTAAAGAGATTGCCTATCTCAAGCATTGTATTTATTGAAGGCTTACACAAAATCGTCCCAGCAAGGGCGTAGCGATGACGACAGTACTTTGGTACGACTATTCGCTGTAATGCTTTAGGGGGGGCGTAAGTCCTATGTTGATCAATAACTCGATGTTTTGCCGTTCTATACCTCACATTCCGCACTTTATCGGATGCTGCTCCGATCAATTTTGATGGCTTGTTACTATGTGTTCAACAACTAGCTAGTCTTATTCACATCCTTAGTTTCAACAATAATTTCATTCTCAGGAGCCATCATGCGCCGCCAGTTACTTAGTATTGCCGCACTTACTTTCAGCTTATGTGCTTACTCTAATGCGACCTGGGCTGCATCGAGCGAGTCTTCTAGTAGCCCTTCAGTCAACATCACGATTAGTAAAGAATTGCTTTCTAAGCATGTCCATATAGAGCATAGAAAAAGCGATTTAAATTTTGCTTTGGTGCGCAACGCAGCTGGGGTTGATTCGATCTTTTATTGCGATTCCAGCGACGTTAGAATAGTAGAAAAATTGAAGTCATCGAAGAAAATCGACTTCCTCTGGTTTAAACAAGCAGGCAAAACTTATCTGGTACAAGACCCCGCCATATTGACCGCCGCTAATAATGCGCTTAGAGACGTTTATCTATATAGCGGCCAGATGACGCAGTTAGGTCTGGAGATGGGCGCGCAAGGCGCAAGCATGGGTGCTTTGGGCATCAAAATGGCGGCTTCTGTGTTTATGACTGACTCGGGCAAAAAAATGGATGCCATTGGCAAGCAGATGGACGACATGGGTAAGCAAATGGATGCGTTTGGGAAAAAGATGGAGAGCTTAAATAGCCAGGAAGAAGCTGCCGCCAACGCTGCCGTACCTGGCATGCTCAGTATTATTCAGGATGCACTGGCATCCGGCAAAGCAACTGCGCTTTAAGCTCTTGTGATGACGGTTGAATGCGTTTAACGAGTTTTGAGTAGCTTAGCGTTAGCAGGATAGTCTGGAGTTTTACATGTTGATAAATATACTCTTAGTGAGTATATTTAATCGTCCATAGAATCATTGGGCTATAAGGCATTTTATTGAAAATAGCAGGGGAGTATATTGATTTTATTGTTTTACTGCTCGATTTTAACCACTACAAATAAAAAACTCGTTCTGGGCTGACCCCATGAACGAGTTTTTTATTTACATCCTTTAGCTTGTAGTCCTTGTCGTTCTATGAGGGATCGATTGATGCTCTGATCTTAATCCCCATCATTTCTCCCATATTCACCGCGCCGGCAGATTGCCAGCCAGAATTAAATTCAATCGCATTTTCCGGGAACAATAAGACCACAGTAGAGCCGAGCAAGAAGCGCCCCATCTCTTCGCCTTTTTTGAATTGAATATTTTTATCTGTATAAGTCCACTCACGCACTTGTTTGGTTCGCGGCGGATTCACCACACCATGCCAGACGGTGGACATGCTGCCTGTGATCGCTGCACCGACTAAGGTCAGGATAAACGTGCCGTGGGCTGACTCGAATACGCAGACGACCCGCTCGTTCCGCGCAAACAGGCCAGGCACACCCGCTGCCATCACCGGATTAACAGAGAACAAATCACCCGGCACATAAATCATGCGTGTCAGGCGACCGTCGCAAGGCATATGAATCCGGTGATAGTCGCGCGGACTAAGATAAATCGTTGCGAAGCTCCCTTTGTTGAAAGCTGCCGCTAATTGACCATCGCCGCCGACCAGCGCCGTCGCAGAATAGCTGTGACCTTTCGCTTGAAAGATTTGCCCCTGTGCAATTGGCCCAAACTGACTAATTGTGCCATCCACCGGACAAACCCAGGCAGCGTCGGCGATAGGGCGCACGCCATCGCGCAGCGGGCGGGTAAAAAACTGATTAAAGCTAGCGTAGCTGCTGATATCGGGATTAACGGCCTCGCTCATATTCACTTTGTACTTACCGACAAACCAGCGAATGATACCTGTCGTGATGCGACCCGCTTTTGCATTGGCAACATGGCTGCCAAACTCGGTAATCGCCTTTTTAGGCAGTAAATATTGTAACAAGACGGCGAGACGATCAGGCACGATAAATCAACCATAGCAAATAAGATGGGGGATTATAGCGGTGACTGCGCTGCAAGTGAGCATAAAGTGAGCACAACTTAATCTAAAGTCAGCTTCGCGTAAACCGTCATCGGTATGATTTTCGTTTTTAAGTGCCTGGAGAATGATTCCTCTGATGCCAAGAGATTGTCACGCGCATGTCTTGTGGCGTGCCTAACATTGCATACGTTTTAGCTAATTGATGTTTAGTTAAAATCTATTGGATCTTTAAAATTCATAGTGATATGCTGCGACGCACCATGACTAAATCATTTCGTTTAGACATTTTTTACACTACCAATCAGGAGAAAGTTATGAAAACTGTAGGTCAAAAACTCGACGCATTCAGCGTACCAGCAGCTAAGCCAGGTTTTAACCATCATGAAGAAAACGGCGTATCCGCTTTCGAAACAATTACTGAAGCTTCCTTCCCAGGTAAATGGAAAATCATCTACTTCTACCCAAAAGATTTCACATTTGTCTGCCCGACAGAAATCGTTGAATTCGGCAAACTGACAAATGACTTCGCTGATCGTGATGCGATTTTGCTGGGCGGTTCTACTGATAACGAATTTTGCAAATTGGCATGGCGTCGTGAGCACAAAGATCTGGACAAATTGAATCACTACTCTTTCGGTGATTCCACAGGTTCTTTGGTAGACATGCTGGGTGTACGTGATGTCAACGCTGGCGTTGCTTTGCGCGCTACTTTCATCGTTGATCCAGATAATGTCATTCAACACGTTTCTGTCAATAATCTGAACGTTGGCCGTAACCCGACAGAAATCCTGCGTATTCTGGATGGTCTGCAAACAGACGAGCTGTGCCCATGCAATCGCACAGTTGGCGGTTCTACACTGTAAATTGAACGAGGACATCTCTGCGTCCACGATCATCAATAAAACCCGCTGCGGCGGGTTTTAAAATCATTGAATAATAGGAAAATACTATGGAATTTCTTAATCTAATTAAAAATGCCATTCCTGATTATGCGAAAGACATTCGTCTGAACATTGATGGAACAATCGCCCGCTCCAGTTTGGAAGGTAATGATGCAGTCGGCGTTGCTCTGGCCGCTGCATTTGCTGCAAAAAGCAAGTTCATCATCGATGCAATCAAAGGCAGTGGCGCGATTACGCCAGAAGAACTCAATGCAGCGCTGACTGCATCTGCCTTGATGGGTATGAACAACATCTGGTATCCCTACCTGGAGATGGCCGATGATGCAGATTTGAAGACGCAACCGGCGCAACTCCGCATGAATGCTTACGCCACCAATGGCGGCGTGGATAAGCGCCGTTTCGAAATGTACGCACTGGCAGCCTCAATCGTCGGCAAATGTCATTTCTGTGTGAAATCACATTTTGAATTGCTGAAAAAAGAAGGCATGTCCGCCGCACAGTTGCGTGATGTTGGTCGCATTGCCGCCGTCATTAATGCCGCTGCTTTGGTGATTGCAGCTGAGTAATTAGTTGGTTTTATAAATAAAAATGGCAGCCGATATGGCTGCCATTTTTATTTGGCACAGGAATTCTACATACGTGTTATCCCAATACATCTGGACAATTGCTCAGCCTTGTTACAAGCAGAATCAAAAAATCTCCATGATTGGACGGAGCCGTCAGATTTGTATAGGTAGAATCTGTCTCTCGGCATTTCTGCTAAACACAGGAGAAATCTGCCTTACCACGTATGTTGATGTTTGAGTGTAATCACCCGATGCAGTTTGTTTTATTTTTTTGAAAAATAAGCTAATCCGATAGGTGAGTCCAATAAGCAAGTCCACGAAGTTAGTCCAATAAGTTAGTCCAACACAGTTCACCACTACCGCCAATGCCAAAGTCTTTTAGTTTTTCGATGCCACGATTATTTAGCCCTGATGCGATCTCCAAGTTAGTAGCAGCGTCACTCGCTTTTTTCTGTCTTTCTGCAGCGGCGCAAAGTCCCTTGCCTACGGCGGTGGAGCTTGCTTTAAAAAAAGCAGGAATACCGTCGACTGCGCTAAGTATTGTCGTAATGCCTGCCAGCGGCGGCCCGGCGACGATGGCGCAATTTGCTGATACGCCTGTCAGTCCGGCGTCTACCATCAAATTGGTGACGACACTTGTCGCACTGGAAGAATTGGGGCCGACGTTTCGCTGGAAAACACAAATTCTTAGTGAGACGCCGATCAAACAAAGTGGATTGCCAGGCGATTTAAATGGTGGATTATTTGGTGATATTTATCTGCGAGGCGGAGGTGATCCCAACTTTACCTGGGATAAATTAGCATTTATGTTGCGTAGTTTGCGGTCGCAGGGCGTGCGCAATATCGTCGGTGATATTGTGCTGGATCGCCATTATTTTCAGCCAAGCCGTATGGATACCGATGCAGTGCAATTCGATGAAAAACCGGATACCTATTACAACGTGATACCGGATGCGTTACTGGTGAATGGTAATTTGTCCACCTTCGATATTGAGTCCAGTGCAGACACCATCAAACTACAAAGCTCACCTCCGATGGCTCAAGTAGTGATTAAAAATCAGCTACGTCTGGACAACAAGCCATGCGCTAGTTGGGACAATACCTGGATGCCGCCTACGGTAGAAACCGATAGTAACTATACGACTAGCATCACGTTTTCTGGAAGTTTTCCACGTAATTGCAAAGCGACCAAATACACCAATCTGCTTGATCGCAATCGCTATATCGAACATCTGATCCGGCAATTGTGGCAAGAACTGGACGGCACCTGGATTGGCCACGCCAAAGAGGGTATAACGCCAGCCACTGCGAATGTGTTGGTTGAGCGTCAATCAGAAACGCTCGCCGATACCATCAAGATCGTCAACAAACAATCAGATAATTTAATGGCACGTCTGCTATATCTGACTTTGGGGGTAGAGTTTTCTGATGCTAAAAATTATGCAACCAGTGCGCAGGCGGCAGATGCACATATACGCCGGTGGTTTGTAAGACAGGGTATTGGTACGGAGGATCTGATTCTTGACAATGGTTCTGGCTTATCCCGGGCAGAAAAAATAAGTCCAAAACAGTTAGCTGACTTATTGCAAGTAGCGGCGCGTAGCAATTGGTTCCCGGAATTTGCGAGCAGTTTCCCCATCGTCGCCGTTGACGGCACCATGCGCAAACGTCTGAGAGACAGCGCGTTAGACGGTAGGGCGCGTATTAAAACAGGTAGTTTAAAAGATGCGGTAGCGATTGCTGGCTATGTCAAAGACAGGCAAGACAAACTGTGGATTATTGTTGCCATTATTAACGATAAAAAAGCCGACAGGGCGCGTCCCGTTCTGGATGAATTGATTTTGTCGATTGCGCTGTAAGTCCAAGGTTACGCGAGTGTAAAGTAATTTTGTCGCATCCCTATCCTGCGTGATCGTTTGTTTTAATCGCCACTTCAAACGTTGCTACCAAGCGGCGCACGCCATCTGTCACATGACTGCATGATAGGGTTGCCCCGCTGATATTTTTAATATCCTCGTCTAATTTAATGGGGTCTGCGACGCTTTTTCCAACAAACTGGGCGCGCCAACGTTGATCACGAACGTGTTCGCCGTACAGTTCGCGATAGTCCATAATTTCGACACCGAGTAATTTCCCTTGAGTAGAAATGGCAACTGCATAGGTAATTGCATCATGCTTGCCGGTGACTTCATCAATCAGAATGTAGCCTTGTAAGCCTTGCGCAGAATGCGCCTCCCACAAACGTATTTGTGAATCCCGCACTCGCACATTGGCATTGTTTGCGATTGCTTTACGTTGCGCCTGTGTCAGTAAAAACCCTTTTTCTTTGTACTCAGTGGCGAGTGGAAATAACACATGCTGTACTCGCTCTTGAGTGTGATATTGCACCGCATGTGCAGGCTGAGCAATCGAGGTTATTGCTAGGGTTGGTAGCAGTATCCATCGCTTGGGCGACCGGACTGGCTTCACTATTGTGTTCATTGTTTATTCCGCGCGCCAGCGTTCTAAGATTCACAAACGCTGACGCTTAGATACGTTTTGAAAGTCCGTAAACTTTAAAAATCAGTGAAAATTAAAAATCAGTAAAATTAAAAAGATAGCCCGCCCATAATGCGAACTATATGACGTTCGCTAGATTTATAAACGCGACCATCAACCAATTCATCCTTGGCGGCGAGGGAATAAGCTGTTGCCCAAGGCATTTGTTGCATGTAGCCAGCCGTGACAAAGAATTTCTTTCCTGCGTAGTGAATACTGGGGCCTGCAAACCAGGCGGAATAATCACGTTTACTTTTGCTGAATGTATGGTCACCTTCCCATACTCTTTCATTCCGGATCTCTAGTCCCGCGCGCCAGCCAGGTGCAAATCGATACGACGCTCCTCCACTGATTTCGAGCTTAGTTTCTTTATCTACGTTCACTCCGGACCATTTTTCGCGCTCCAACTCGACTGCCACGTTGGCGGCAAGAATCAGATCGTCTTCCATCAGATTTTTTTGTAGCAGCAGTTTTAATTCCAGCTCTTCCGTCTTCTCGCCTAATGTTGCTTCTACATAGCCGGCCAAACCAATTCGATCTTTGTAAGGACTTAAAAATTGGTAGATGGACTCTACAGACACACTTTCAAAATCAGATTTTTTGTATAAGGAGGAGGGCAGCGGCAATAACTCGGCAAAAGGTACATAGGGGCCAGCGGTTACGGGCCCACCACCGGAGACTTCATCGCCATCACCTACCGTCGTATAGTTATTGCGCGAAGCCGTCGAGTTATTATTTTGTGCCTTGACTGAGTAAGCATTGGCGTATAACGACACAGTCCACCGGTCAGTCACGCCGTATTCAAATTCAGTACGAGTCTGGGTGAGTTGATAGGTACCTTGTGAGCGTTTAGTGCGGAATGTGACCCATTGTTCTACTTCTTTTGCACCCGCTGGCAAAGTTTCGGCCAAATAAGTGTTAGTGAAGATTGCTTCACCAGCGTGAACGGCTGGAGTGACTAAAAAACTGCCTGCGAGGAATGCCACCAGTGTGAATGACGAGGATCGCAAATTATGTTGGAGATTTTTCATATGGGAATTTAAAAGGAGTGTGGGATCAGCCAGCAAAGCGTAAGGAGCCGAATAGGCCGTCGGTTTCATCCGCGGGGCCCGCAGAGAAATACAGTGCATTACTGTCCCCCAGGCTCTGCCCGTTACCGAACAAGATATTCCACAAGCCTTGTATTTTGATGACATTGCCCTTGGTATCTCGCATGTATTCAGTGGCGCGCTTAGTCGTCGTATTAAAGCCAACCAATGTCCCGTCGGAAAAATTACCGACGATGAGTTGATTGGAGAACGGACCAAAATTTGCTGGTGCTGCAACCACCGCCCAAGGGCCGTTCAGCACGCCGCGGTCATCCCAGATTGCAATTTGTTGCCCTGTGACGCTGTACTCCACTAGCCGTCCACGTCCGCGTCCCGAGCTCTCTACAGCAGGCAATAACGCACCTTTATTATCGGGATCTTCTTGGGTGTTGACATACGCGATGAATACCGAGGTCTTGCCTGCATATGTCACCGTTTGAATATTAAACGGCACCAGATCGCCGACCTTAAAACCACTTGTTGCAATAAACGGATTGGCAAAACGACCGCCCAATGCTTCTTCCTGGAAGCTGGTGTTGAAAATACGGATTGTCGGGGTGGGATTGGCACCAAAATCGACGACGAACAATTGATCTTCTGCTGGATTGATCGCCAAACCAAAGAAAGAACTACCTTGATCGCCGTAGTCAACCATAGACTGCGCGTCACCTGAGCGATCAAAGCTGCCATCTGCTAATTTGCGCTCTGTCCAGGCAGATAAGACACCGTTGTCGGACACAAAAATGAATTTGGCCGGGCCTGTAATTGCGCCATTGGGATGATCTTGGGTAATCACAAAATTGTTGCCACCATTGAAGACGACGCCATTACCTGCGCCACCATTTTCGCCTGATGCGGGCAGGGCAACTTTTTTTAAGCTATCCGTCATTAGGGGTTTGCCGCCTACATCACCTAGATATTCGAAGGAGTTACCCATGCCAGTAACCCAGAAATGGCCACCCGCACCCGCCGGGCGAATAGCCAGACCCCAGGCGCCAACCAGCTCTGGCTCGACAATTTGCGGCGCGTATTTAGCCGAGTTGGCAACCAGATTAGTTTGCTTATAGGAGTTTGCGACCGATACGGTTTCGCCGCTGCTACCGCCACCACAACCACTTAACCAGAGTGAAGAACTCACTATTGCACTGGTTTTTAAGAATGTCCTACGTTGCATGTTGTTCCCTTGTCGTTTTGTAATATTAATATCATTAATAAATAATAATCGTTCTCATTATCGTTTGCAATTAATATTTGATCTACGTACAATGCGGAACATATTTTTTTACTTTTGTGGGAATTTCTTATGTTTGATAAAGCACGTAAAGTTCGCTATTTGTCTTCTTTTGCACATCAAAACTTATTTAGCTTGAAACCACTATCACTTGCGCTATCGACGGCGATGGCGCTGACTTACCCGGCGATCGCCTTTTCCGGTGAGATAGCAGATGCTGGTAATCCAGTAACGGAATTGCCCGAAGTTGTGGTTAAAGGGGTTTCAGGCAACGAGCAAAGTACAGAGAAAACCGGTGCGTACACAGCACGTAAAAGTAATTCGGCGACCAGACTTGATTTAACTTTGCGCGAAACTCCGCAATCCGTCTCCGTTGTTACACGCGCCAAAATGGATGACTTTAAGCAAGTCAATATCAACGATGTGCTTGGCAACACGACTGGTGTGTCAGTAGAAAAAGTAGAAACCGATCGCACCTATTACATGGCGCGTGGTTTTGATATCACCAATTTCCAATACGATGGAATAGGCGTGCCATTCACTTCCGGCAATGTGACGGGGGACATCGATACTGCGATCTATGATCGTATCGATATTGTGCGTGGCGCAAATGGTTTGATGTCGGCAACAGGTAATCCATCTGCGACGGTCAACTTTATTCGTAAGCATCCGACATACCAGTTCCAGGCATCGACGGGTTTAACGCTGGGATCGTGGAATACGCGCCGTGTGGATGCAGATATTTCCGGTGCGTTGAATGCCGCTGGTACAGTGGCTGGTCGCTTTGTTGTGGCAAAGCAGGCGGGTGATTCTTACCTGGATCGTTACTCGCCGGAGAAGACGGTTTTTTATGGCATCGTTGAGGCAAATCTGGGCGATACGACGGTATTAAGTATCGGCCATTCTTATCAAAAGAGTGATACAAAAGGCGGCATGTGGGGTGCATTGCCTTTGTATTACACCGATGGCAGCCCGACGAATTACCGGATTTCTACCAGCACCGCGGCAGACTGGTCGCGTTGGGTGACACAGGACGACCGCAGCTTTGTCGAGCTCAGTCATCAGTTGAATAATGACTGGCAAATTAAGGCGGCATTCAGCCGTAATAAATCGACCGCAGATTCTAAGCTGTTCTACGTTTATGGCACGCCGGATCGCAGCACCGGATTGGGTTTGTATAGCTACCCATCTTTGTATAACTCGGACAATACGCAGACATTGTTTGATGTGGCAGCGTCGGGCAAGTTCAATTTTGCGGGACGTCAGCATGACCTCAGTTTTGGTGTCAACTGGTCTAAATCGAAGATGGATGATATATCGCATTATGGGGTAGGGATTGGAACGGCCTTACCTGATATCAGCAACTGGACTGGCAATTATCCTGAGCCTGCTTTTAATGCCTCGATTGAGGGCAGTGCTTATGAAGATAAGCAGCAAACGGTATTCATTGCGTCGCGCATCAATCTGGCGGATCAATTTAAGCTCATAGCCGGTGTCAATGTCACCAAAGCCGATAGCACGGGATTTGCTTATGGCGTCAGCAGTCAAAAATCTGCCCGTAACACGACGCCTTATTTTGGCGTGGTGTATGACATCGCGCCGAATGCATCGATCTATGCCAGCGATACAGAAATTTTTAATCCACAAAGCGAAATTGATATCAATGGTAAGACCCTCGATCCAGTCAAGGGCAAGAGTGATGAGCTTGGATTTAAAACCGAGTTGTTTGATCGCAAACTTAATCTATCTGCCGCGCTCTTCAAGACGCAGCAAAACAATGCAGCGGAGCAGGCGGGCTATATCGGTACTAAAGCCTACTACAAAGGGATTGATGCCGAGTCACAAGGGCTGGAGCTGGATGCGTCTGGTGAGATTGCCAAGGGATGGCAAGTCAGTGCAGGCTACACACAATTGACGCTCAAGGGTAGCGATGGGCAGGATGTCAAAACCTATGTGCCGAGAAAATTATTCCGTGTATCAAGCACCTATCAACTGCCTTTCCTGACACAGGCAAAAATTGGTACCAGCATGAATTGGCAAGCAGATACTTTCCGGGATGAAGGTGCAGGCATTGTGATTCGTCAGTCCAGCTATGCCGTTGTCAATCTGATGGCGCGTTACGACGTGAGCCCTAAGCTGAGCATTTCTGCCAACTTGAACAATATCGGCAATCAACAATATCTGACCAGTTTGTACTGGAGTCAGGGTTATTACGCCGCGCCGCGCAACGGCAGTGTAGCGATTAACTGGAAATATTGAGTCATATCGGGACTCATATAGTTACTCATATAGTTACTCATATAGCGACTCATACTAACGCCATGTTCATGCGACCTTTGTTTGTACTACTGCACCGCTGGTTTGGACTGGCGGTGGCAATTTTTTTATTTATTTCTGGCATGACGGGTGCTTTTATCTCATGGGATCATGAGCTGGATGCCTTGCTCAATCCGCAGTTATTTCACGCCCGTAGTGCGGAGAAAAACGACGGTGCAAAGATGTTGTCGGGATTGGAACTGGCGAATAGGTTAGAGGCTGGCGATCCTGCAATCTGGGTGACGTATGTATTGAATGAGGCAGAGCCAGGACATACCGTACAGATGTCGGTAGAAGGCAAAATTAATCCTGTCACTAGCAAGCCGTATGAACTCGGTTTTAATCAGATTGCGGTTGATCCAGTCAGCGGCGAAATACAAGGCAAGCGTCAATGGGGAGAGATTTCGCTGAGCCGGGAAAACCTCCTGCCATTTTTATACAAACTGCACTACACCATGCACATTCCCAATGTCGGAGGTATCGAGCTAGGTATCTGGCTGATGGGCATCATAGGCATGGTGTGGGTGCTGGATTGTTTTATTGCGCTTTACTTGTCTTTTCCAAACTGGGGCAGCTGGCGCAAATCACTGGCGTTTCGCTGGCGGCAAGGCGGACACAAACTGAATTTTGATTTACACCGCTCTGGCGGCGTTTGGGTCTGGTTGCTGTTACTGGTGCTCGCGATTACCTCGGTATCGATGAATCTCAACAGCCAGGTGGTTCGTCCGCTTGTACAATTGTGTTCACCCCTGAGTGCAGATGTTTTTGCGACGCGTGTACCACAAGCGCCAGATCGCCCCGTGTTGCCAGTGCTCAGCCGCGAACAAGTCATGCAACTAGCCCAAACCGAGGCGCAACAGCGAGGCTGGACTTTGCCAGCGGGTGGTGTATTTTATTCGCCTGCTTTTGGCGTTTATGGGGTTGGATTTTTTGAAGCCGGAAACGATCATGGCGACGGCGGCCTGGGTAATGCCTGGCTGTATTTTGATGGCAGCGATGGTCATTCAGCCGGAGCGAGAATCCCCGGTAGCGGCAGTGCGGGAGACATCTTCCTGCAAGCGCAATTCCCATTACATTCCGGTCGCATCTTGGGCCTGAGTGGACGCATTTTTATCTCGATCATGGGGCTGGTCGTAGCGATGCTAAGCGTCACCGGCGTATTGATCTGGATTAAAAAGCGACGAGCCAGAAACATCCGGTAGTCATATCCTTCAGTTGATGCAAGGACCCAATATATTTACTTAAATTAAGCCAGGTGTTTAGTCGCATCTTTGGCTGGCTCGTCCGCACTAATACTAGGCTTGCGTACCGATGCTTGTGGTTCTTGATACATCCACGGCAGCATAAATTTAGTCATCTCCGATGCGGCATGCACTGGGGATTTTGATTGGTGTGCGACGGCGCTGCAAATTGCTTCGATCAGACAGAGGGCGGCACCTTCGGAGTTGGGTGATAGCTGGCGGGTAGTTTGCGCAAACAATGTCAGGTTGGCGATAGATGCCAGCGGCGAGCGTGGTGCATCGGTTAATCCTAAAATCGGAACACCCTTTTCGCGCACTTGTTGTAGCAGCGTAATGACGTCTTCTGCATAGCGCGGGAAGGTGATGCCGATCACCAGATCGCGCTCAGTGTATTTAAATAGTTGGCGTGCCACGTGGGATGGGCCGCCAGAGCCAATCGTGCATTGGATCGTTTTACAAAATGGTTCTAGTCCATGTGCCATCAAGCCGCCGAGGAAGGCGCTGGCGCCGTAACCGACGATGTAAATACGCTCGGCATTGGTAATCATTTTGACTGCCTGATTACACATTTCAGGCACTAAAGCGCGGCGCGTGGTTTCCAGATTGCTGATGTCTTCATTGAGCGATCTGGCGATGACTTCGGTGCTGGTGGCTGCGCGCTGTACTTCGTTACGCAGATTATCAATCGGTGCCAGCATGGCTTCAAAACCGTATACCAGTTCCGAGCGAAATTGCGGATAACCATCAAACCCCAAAGCACGTGCAAAACGGTTGGCTGTTGCTACCGAAATCCCAACCGCGTTAGCCAGTTCATCAATCGACATCGTCGCTGAGCGAAACACATTGGACAATACATAATCAGCGGTTTTTCTATGCGATTTAGATAAATGCATATACACCTTGCCGATGCGGGTATTAACAGTACCACCTAGTGCTTGAGTGTCAGGACGGTTCATAGTCGGCGGTTATATTTTTAGGGAGTGGAAGATCAATGTAATTTCGTCGATTTAAATTGTAAAGAGATAGATTCGGTCAAATTTGTGTTTCTCTAGTTCAGAGATCAAACAAAGCCCAAATTTTGGTCTTAATCAAATTTAAAGCAAATAAAATTTAGCTACTAACGATTCTAACTAAACTTAGCAGAATTTTATTCTTAGATTTTTAATATATGAAAAATAATATTAATTATTTGCTTGATCGACGAGCTTTGTTTTCATCGCATTAATCGGACATCCTAAATATACTGTCATATGTATATTTAGGATGTTCATAGAATATATGGAGAATAAGCCATATTTTCTATAAAAACAGGGGAGTATATTTATTTAATAGGATGAAACGACTCCGCCTGCGCCAGTGGCCAGTAGGTGGCAAAGACTTCTGGACGCTCGCTCAGACGGGATTCATCCAGCAGATCGCCTGGGTTTAAGTAAGGCAGTAGCGCTGATACCAGTTTGACCTGATCGGACGACACCCTGCGTACCAAATGATACGGACGTAATTCGGAGGGATGATTTAATCCCGTTGCCGCGATCAGTTCTGCCAAGGCTTTTAGAGTATTTTGATGGAAATGCATTACACGTTCTGCCTTGTCCGGTACAAACAAGGCACGTTGGCGCAGAGGATCTTGGGTTGCCACACCCGTAGGGCAGCGGTCGGTATGACAGCTTTGTGATTGAATGCAACCTAGCGCAAACATAAAGCCGCGGGCAGAATTGCACCAGTCAGCGCCCAGCGCCAAAGTCCGCGCAATATCAAATGCGGTGATGATTTTGCCGGAGGCACCGATTTTAATTTTGTCGCGCAAGTTGGTGCCGACCAGCGTGTTATGCACCAACAGCAGTGCCTCTTGTAAAGGTACGCCGACATGATCGGTGAACTCTATCGGCGCTGCGCCTGTCCCGCCTTCACCGCCATCTACTACAATAAAGTCTGGTGTGATGCCAGTTGCCAGCATCGCCTTCACAATCCCAAAAAATTCCCAAGGATGGCCGACGGCAAATTTAAAACCAGTCGGTTTTCCGCCAGATAAGCTGCGCAACTTATCGATGAAATACAGCATCTCGGTCGGCGTAGAAAAAGCGGAATGCGAGGCTGGCGATACGCAATCCGTACCGGCAGGCACACCGCGTGCCTCGGCAATTTCTATCGTTACTTTAGCACCGGGAAGCAAGCCGCCATGCCCGGGCTTGGCACCTTGCGACAATTTCAGCTCTATCATTTTGACTTGCGGCAGCGTGGCACTGGCCACAAAGCGTTCTTCTGAAAAACTACCATGCTCGTTGCGACAGCCAAAATAACCCGAGCCAATTTCCCACACTAAATCGCCGCCCGGATCTTTTTCATCCGCCGGGCGATGATAGCGGCTGATACTACCTTCACCTGTGTCATGCATAAATCCACCTTTTTGCGCACCTTGATTTAAAGCGCGGATTGCATTGGCAGACAAGGCACCAAAACTCATGGCCGAGATATTAAAGACGCTAGCCGAATACGGCTGCAAGCGATCGGCACCGATGGTGATACGAAAATCGTAAGAGCCGACTTTGCTCGGTGCGATGGAGTGATTGATCCATTCATAACCAGCCTGATACAGATCAAGCTGCGTACCAAAAGGGCGCTTATCTAAATCTTGTTTTGCCCGTTGATAAACGATAGAACGCTGGTTACGTGAAAACGGATTGGCAGCGCTGTCTTCTTCCAAAAAATACTGACGTATTTCCGGACGTATCGCCTCGAAGATAAAACGAAAGTGCGCAATGATCGGATAGTTGCGCAAGATCGAGCGTTTGGTTTGTACCAGATCGGCAATCCCAACCGCAGTCAGTGCGCCGGACAATATCAGCAGCCACCAACCGGTATGGAACAAATCGATCAACAAGATCGACAACAAAAATACAAAGCTGACAGTAATCAGGGTGAGGTAGCGCGCAAGGTGCATCTTTGTCTCCAGAATAAACTCGGTGGAATTGCACGGGAGTGTACAACGGAGCTTGTGCATCATGTACTTGTGTTCTTCTTACCGTTGCTAAAAAATCTCAAACGATCTGATTTTAGAGATTATTAGAAGGGTATGGCAAATCATTATTTTTTTGGTCGATCGTCTAAGGCAGCGTTCTATTTTTGCCTCAGATTTGGAATGAATTGCAACAAAATGTAATAGCTCCTGCCTTTGTGTCAATTAACCAAAAAACGCGCAGATAATTAGTTTTGGAATAAAACAATCCCAGGCAACGATAACTAAAGCGGGCAAAAAAACTAATTCTGATACTCAGCGAAACTAAAGGAGAAGCAAAATGACGATTGCGCAAAGATTATACATATTGTTTTTTTCTGCGTTTATAGGACTTGTTGGCCTTGCTAGTTTTGGTATGTATCAAATGAATAAAGTTCACACGGCTGCCAACTATGCCAACATTAATACAGTTCCAAGTATCGTTGATATTAACTCTGCAGTTGCTAATACAGATCATTTGCGCTTACAAGTCTGGCAGTACTTAGCCACAAATGATCCCGGTCAAAAACAAGAACTAAAGAGAACGATGACTGTAACCGTAAGCAACGTCATCAGTGCTTTCCAGCTTTACGAAAAAAATGATGTTTCTGACGCTAAAGACAAAGAATTGCTGGAGGCAGACCGTCGTGTTTTCAACGAATACAATTTGTTCCGGAGCAAAGTGCTGGCTATAGCCAAAGAAGGAAAAAATGACGAAGCCAGAGATCTTTTGATTTCAAACGAGGAAATTCGTAAAAAACTGAGCACTAGCTTTGAGGCGCATTCAAAATATAACGAAGAACTTGGTAAAAAAGGGGCAGATGACGCAGTATCGTCCTTACAAAATGCGAATACGGTCTCTATCATTATTGCAGTCTTAGCGACGATTGCGATAACCGTAATGGGACTTTTAATTACAAAGAAAATTGTTAATTCCCTCAATGAAGCGATCAATATTTCAGAAACCGTCGCCGCCGGCGATCTGACGACCGACATCCAAGTTACCTCTAATGATGAGGCTGGCAAGCTGCTGCAGGCGCTTAAAAATATGAGTGACAGTTTAAAAAATATCGTAGGCGAGGTGCGTAGCGGCACTGATATGATTACCGCTGCCTCGACCGAAATTGCGACTGGCAACCTTGATCTGTCCTCCCGCACGGAACAGCAAGCCAGCTCACTAGAAGAAACCGCCTCCTCAATGGAGGAGTTGACCAGTACCGTCAAACAAAATGCCGACAACGCCCGTCAGGCAAACCAGCTTGCCGTCTCCGCCTCTGAGGTCGCGATTCAGGGCGGCAATGTGGTATCACAAGTCATCCACACCATGAGCGACATCAACGACTCTTCTAAAAAAATCGTCGACATCATCGGCGTGATAGACAGCATCGCTTTCCAAACCAATATCCTGGCACTCAACGCAGCGGTAGAAGCTGACAGAGCAGGCGAGCAAGGTCGTGGATTTGCGGTAGTAGCGTCAGAAGTACGCAATCTCGCACAGCGCAGCGCCTCTGCCGCCAAAGAGATTAAATCCCTGATTGACAACTCTGTAGAAAAAGTCGAGGCAGGCTCTAAACTAGTGGATCAAGC
The DNA here is from genome assembly GCF_040544435.1 of Undibacterium sp. GrIS 1.2. Classification (NCBI taxonomy): domain Bacteria; kingdom Pseudomonadati; phylum Pseudomonadota; class Betaproteobacteria; order Burkholderiales; family Oxalobacteraceae; genus Undibacterium; species Undibacterium sp. GrIS 1.2. The sequence continues at coordinate 42,265 of NZ_JBEONP010000004.1, read as the reverse complement.
CGGTAAAACTATTCAAGAAATCGTAGAGAGCGTCAAGCGTGTGAGCGACGTTGTGAGCGAAATCAGCGCCGCCACCCAAGAGCAAACCGCTGGCATTGATCAGATCAATATTGCCATTACCGAGATTGATGAGACCACACAACAAAACGCCGCATTGGTAGAGCAAGCCGCCGCCGCAGCCGCGTCTATGCAAGATCAAGCGCAGAATCTTTTACAGGTTGTGAGTGTGTTTAAAATCAATGGCATCGGCGCTGGTTCCGCTAGCTTGAATGTCCCAGTCAAGTCAGCACCCAAGCCAGTAGCCCGAACTGTCAGCCCCGCCAGCCCAAATGTCGCCAAAGTAAATCCTGCACTGAAGCGTCCTGCCTTAAGCGGAAAGAAAGCCAGTGAGCAGAAGAATACAGAGACTGCTAAGACCGACGAATGGGAAGAATTTTAAGAAAACCTATATCTTGAAAAAATATACTGGTGATATGTATATTTAAGTTGTCCATATAAAGCTTGGTCTATAAGCCATATTGCGTAAAAATAATGGGGAGTATATTGATTTGAGGCGCATTTTACGGATGCGGCGCCAAATCAATATCTCCCCAATTTTTTATCAGCTTATGACCAGCTTATGACCAGCTTATGACCAGCGTATTATCAACGCACTCCCGTTCCGATTCCAATTCCAATTCTAGGCAAGCGTACGCATCTTAAAACGCCTGTTCTAAGGTCAGCTTCACGCTGCTTAAGCCCGATGTCGTCGTCGATAACTGGCGTCCACTTTGGCTGTCCTGATAGTTTTCGACATCGAGTTTATTTTGCGGGAATAAGTTGGTCAGCGAGAGTCGTAGTTGCGTCTGTTTTGCCAGACTCCAGACCGCATAACAATCCAGCGTGCGCAAGTTGCCGGTAAAGCCGCTCAGGGTTTGCGAGGTGCGGATGTGGCCGCCACGTTGATAGCCCAGATTACCACCTAAGGTGAGTTGCTGATCCCACTTGTAATCCATCGCCAGATTGGCGCTGAGCGGGGTTTGCTGATCTAGCCGGTTGTCTGGACCGGGAATTTGATCAACGCTAGACCAGTTACGGTTTACATTGGCGCGCAGTTCAATCGCGGGCGCCTTGCTCATCACACTTTGTAATGGCAATTTAAGTTCCAGTTCTATGCCATGCACCTGGGCTTTGCCGCTATTGGTGGGGATGCTGGTCCAGACGCCATTTTGTTGCGATACTTTGTCCAGAATCACATCATCAATCTTGCGTGCAAACACATTGGCACTGAACAAACCGCCTTGCCCAAAATACTGTTCAAACGTCGCATCCAGTCCCCATGCCAGTTCAGGACGCAGTTGCGGATTGCCTTGATTATCTGGATTGACTGCGCTGTTGTTGTTATCGACGGTGTAGCGACGTGGAATCAGATTGGTGGTGGTCGGTGCTTTATACGTGCGCGTGAGTGCCAGCCTGAATTGCTGTGTTTGCTTAGGATTAGTAGGGTCGCCATCGAGCTTCCATACGCTTTGCAATAGAGGGCTTAAGACGCTGGATTGGTTGTGCACTGGACTCAACACATTGCCATCAGTGGTCGTTTGCAAACCTTCCCAGCGCAAGCCCAGTGAAGCACTGAGTTGATTACTGATATCCCATTCATCTTGCGCAAACAAGGCAAGTCGTTTGACCTTGGATTGGTAGGCTTCGTTACTATCGGCAGCATCATTGCCTAGCCCGTCGCTGATATGTTCAATCCGATTTTCATCGCGGCGTATCAGACTGCCATCCCAGCCCAGCACCAACGCATGTTTGTCGATGTAGGGCGCGGTATATTTGCCGCTAAAAGTCGCAATCTGATCGTTAACGCCAGACACCACTTGATGGCGTTCTAACAAAGTCTGCGCTAAGGACATGCCTTCAAAGTCAAAATAAGTGTGGCGATGGCTCAGGTTAACGCCTAAGGTCATTTCTATCTTGGCGCTATCCGATAACTTGCGTCGCCAGTTCAGATCACTGCGTAAGGCATTGGTATAAGCATCCCAGCTGCCGACGTTGTTGGGGAAATCGGATAGCGTATTGAGTACGCTGGTCTCATGCCGCTCTTTGACATTGTTGATGCGGCTACTGGTCAAAAAGCTTTGTGATGTGAGTGTATCGTCGTCAGAAAACGTCCAGATCAGCCTTGGAGCAAAGCTAAATTCATCTTTCGTAAAACGTTCTTCCAGCTGGGCATGTCGCAATAAATTGATGTTACCGTTTTGATCGGTACCGACCTCATCCTGGGTGGAAGGCGTAATTCGCTGTTGACGTTGCAACGCACCTGCGATGGTGTACGCCAGCGAACCATTACGATCGGCGATTTGCAATGAAATGTTCGGTGAGATTTTGCCATTACTCTTACTGCCAGTATCAGCAACGCCAATCTTTAGATCATGCTGTGGCTTTTTGACATTGTTTTTCAGGATGATATTAATCGTCCCCGCAATCGCCTGCGTGCTGTATTCCGCCGTCGCGCTGCGCAAGACCTCGATCCGTTCAATCAAATCCGGTGCAATACTATCCACCAGAAAACCTTGCGGCGTTGGCTCGCCATTGAGCAAAATTTGGGTGTAGCCATTGCCTAAGCCGCGCATTTGTAGCGCGCCAGTATTGCTAAAGCCCAAGCCGGGCACCCGTTTTAAGACATCACTCAGGTTGCTGTCACCATAGCGAGCGATGTCTTCCTGATTGATGATGGCTTTGCTGGCGGTTGCCTGTTTGCGTTCGTCCAATACGGTGTTGACGCCGCGCACCTCGACACTTTGTACCGGATCTTTGTTGGTGACGGTGGGAGCAACCGTATTTTCAGCCGCCTGAGCTGCAACAATTGCTGAGGACGTCAGCGCGCAAAGCGTCAGACTAGAAATAGTGAGCTTAGAAGCGGTCAGCTTAGAAGTAGTGAACGAAAATATAGGAGACATGCGCAGGAAAATATGATTGACGAGAGATGCGGCACTATAGCTAAAAAGCGGGGGCTAGTGTCAAAAGAAAACCGTGATGCAGATGGTTTTGCGTGATTTCGGCGTAGAATAAAATTACATTTAAGAGGCGTGGGTAGCGCCGATTCTGTACTGCAGCGCCAGGTTCGGTTTTTAGCAGGAACAGCCAAGCGGAAGAATGACTATGACCAGACTGTTGAGTTTGCAGGCCAATATGAGACGAAAATTGCTCTCGTTTGTATTACTCTCGCTGCCGACTTTGGCATGGGCTGCAGCAAGCACCGAGAAGCGCAAAGTTATCATTCTATTGGCCGAGTCGAATGTTGAAAAAAATGCGCAGGTGCCGCTCAACGAACCCTTTATCAACACCCTCAATTATGTCGAACAAGATTTAAATATCAACTTCGATCCGCACCGTTATCCCTGGAACCGCTTACTTCAAAGACTGGCTGAAGGAGAGGGCCTGGCTTTTGGATTATCCAAGACAAAAGAGCGTATGCAGACCTTGCATTTTTCTATCCCTGCTTTTGGCAACTATATCTGGATGGTGACCCGAAGCGATATGACTTTTCCGTATGCGAGTATCGCTGATTTAAAATCCAAAACGGTTGGCATTTTGCGTGGCTCTAGCTACGGCGAAGAATTTGATAGTTATAAAAGTAAGCTAGCCGGAATAGATGAAGACCTTTTCTCGCTGCCTTCGCGCTTAAAAAAGTTATTGAGCAAGAGGACGGATGTCATGTTGATCGGTCATCGTAGTCCTGATCCGGCCAAGGTGGAGGCGCTGATCAACTCCACCATGGCAGAGGTGGCGCCCGATACACCCATGCCAGCAGGGATCACGTTTAAAGTGCTCAGCAAGCCGCTCGCAATCGACTATATCCATTTCGCCATCCTGGCAGAAAAAGACGACGGCATCATCGATAAAATCAATACGGCATTAAGGCGAGGCAAACGCATAGGTGAATTGCCTTTTGTCGAGCCAGATAAATAGCTGAATACCTCAGATATCTCTCTTAAGACACAGTGCGCTGCTATTGCTAACGACAATAATGATGGCGGATTATTTGTAGTCTCTTAATTTATTTCTCTTTATCTTTAGCACTGATCTTTGCTTGCTATCAATGCTTTGAGTAGATGCAATCCCTCATCTCTCCCTCATTACTAATTTCCAATCCTCGGTTCGATGGATTGCCCCATTGTCTGGCTTTGATCAGATATTTCTCTGTTTCTAATTTTGCGCTCAAAAGTCCATCAATTTGGTCTGAATACGATACTCATAAAATTGCTGGTTGCTTTGGATAAAATTCGTATGTAGTATTAATACAAATAAAACATAGTAAATTAAAAATAGTAGGAGACAAGGTAATCCAGCGTTCGCGCCATGGCTGTTTTTACCTCGCAGGCCACAACTAGACATCCTCTATTGCATCGTCGTATTTCTTTTCCTGCTGAAATTTTCTATCAGGCTGGAATTGGACTAGCATTGCTCAGCTGTCATAGCTTTTATCAAATGTTGTTTATTTCATTACGCATAAGGCACTTACTCGCTTGGGGGGTGATGCTTTATTTCATTTTTAAGTAGTAATGTTACTTTTTTGTGGCGACTTTATTGTCATTGTTTTTACCAACGCGCTTGCCAATGCTGTTGCCAATGCACCGTATCTTTATCCGTATCTTTCTCTGTTTTTTGTTGATTAAGGAGTCTGTCATGCAGTTGCAAAACAGCGTTATTGATCGTCTGAACTGCCGTCTTAACGGTCGTCTGAGCTATCGTCTGAAGATGGTGTTTATTACTTTGATTGGTCTGGGATTAATGAGTGCGTGCGGTGGTAGCAATGAGCCTTCTGCCAACACTACGTCTAATCAAAATACGGTTGTTAGCGCGGCTACTCTTTCTGTTAATGCCGCAAACGGCAATCCAGCTTTATCGATACAGGCGACCGCAAAATTGGGTCAGCCTGCAGCGTCCGCCCCCGCGCCAGTAGCGGGCATCATGCGTATGCATTACCACCGCGCCGAGCACGACACTGTGCAATGGGGCGTGTATTCATGGGATGGTCCGCTGGTGCCTAGCCAGACGTGGATTACAGATCGTTTTATGATGACAAACGCGGATTCGTTTGGTGGTTATGTTGATATTCCAGTCAACACTACAAAGACGGCAATCTGGTTTCTGGTAACCGATGGCTCTGGTAATAAAAATTGTGGCAACGACCAGCATGCCGATTTCTATCCGACGATTGCCAGTACCGGCCAGGAAATCTGGATGCTGGAAGGTGATTGCACGGTTTATGCGTCGCCGCCACCGATCAGCTTTGGTAATCTGAACAATGCCACTGCGCTCTGGTTAGCGCCCGACACAATTGCCTGGCCTGGTGCCGGCAACAGCAATGGCAATGGCAATAGCGGCAGTAGCTATAAATTATTTTATGCCGCAAACGGTGGACTTGGTTCCAATGCCAGCGGCGTTACCGGAGCAGATGGCAGCATCTCGTTGATGCTCAACAGCACAGGTTTGTCGTCGAGCTTGAGGGCAAAATTCCCTTACGTGAGCAGTGCGACTGCGCTCAATTTGTCTGCTGGTGATGCGGCGAATGTTATCGATAAGATGACAGCTCAATTCGCGATTGCACAATACGATAGTAGCGGCAATCTGGTACAGGTCACGTCCTTACAAATGGCGGGTATGCTGGATGCTTTGTATGCAGCAAAAGCAAGCAATGCTGAATTAGGCTTGAGCTTTAATCGTTTTGGTACGGCGACTTTCCGTCTCTGGGCACCGACCGCCAAAAGCGTTAAGCTCAATCTGTATCCAGATGCAGATATGAATCATGCTGCCGCGATTCAGGTAGATTTGACAAAAGATGCCGCCAGCGGCGTCTGGACTTATGTTGCGCGTGATCCGCGCTGGACTAACCGCTGGTATTACACCTATACCGTGAATGTTTTGTCGCGCTGGGCGAGTAATACCGTGGTCAGTAATGTCGTTACCGATCCATATTCGTTAAGTCTTAACGCTAATGGTCAGCGCAGCTTTATTGTCAATCTTGATAGTCCAGAGATGAAGCCGCATGATTGGGATTATCAGCGGATTCCGGAGCTGGAAAGCGTCACCGATATTGCATTGTATGAGTTGCATATCCGGGATTTCAGCGCCAATGATGCTACCGTTCCTGCCGCGCATCGGGGTAAATTTTTGGCCTTCACTGATACCCGGTCAAATGGCATGCGCCATCTGAAATCCTTGCAACGTGCTGGGATGACGCATATCCATTTATTGCCGAGTTTCGATATTGCCAGCGTGTCTGAAACTGGTTGCACCAACACCGTGATTCCTAATGCGCCAGCTGATTCCACAGCCCAGCAAGCCGCTGTTGCAGCGAATCAGGATGGCGACTGTTTTAACTGGGGTTATGACCCCGTGCATTACAGCGCGCCAGACGGTAGCTATGCCACCAACGCCAACGATGGCGCGGTTAGGGTAAAAGAATTCCGTGCCATGGTCAGAGCCTTGCATGAAGAGGGACTGCGAGTCACGATGGATGTCGTCTATAACCATACCAGCCAGGCGCAGCAGGGGCCTTTATCGGTGCTCGATAAAATTGTACCGGCTTACTATTATCGATTGAATGCAAACGGCGGTATTACCAACGATAGTTGCTGCTCTGATACCGCAGCAGAAAACGCGATGATGGGCAAACTGATGATCGATTCAGTCATCAGTTGGGCAAAACATTACAAAGTAGACAGCTTCCGCTTTGACATCATGGGCATGCATCCTTTGCCATTGATTTCCAAACTCCAGACTGAAGTAAATCAGGCGGCACATCGTACTATTTATCTGTATGGTGAAGCGTGGAATTTTGGCGTGATTGCCAATGACGCCCGATTTGTCCAGGCACGTCAGGCGAATTTATTTGGCAGCGGGATTGGATCTTTTAATGATCGTCTGCGCGATGCGGTGCGTGGCGGTGGTTGCTGTGATAGCGGGAATAACCTGATCAGCCAGCAAGGCTTTATCAATGGCGCTTTTTATGATCCGAATGCTCAAAGCACCCAGACCAAAGACGATCTTCTCAGAGTCACCGATCTGGTTCGTGTGGGATTGTCTGGCACATTGCGCGATTATCGCTTTACAGACCGGACCGGTATTAATCGCAAAAACTCAGAGATGGATTATTTTGGGATGCCAGCCGGATACACCGCCAACCCGGGCGAAAGTATCAACTATATTGAAGCGCATGATAATCAAACTTTATTTGATTTAAATGCGTATAAATTGCCAGTGACGACTAATATAAGTGATCGGGTAAGAGTGCAAAATCTTGGTGCTGCGATTACGCTCTTGTCGCAGGGGGTTCCCTTCATTCACGCTGGACAGGACCTGTTGCGCTCGAAGTCGCTGGATCAAAATAGCTATAACGCGGGGGATTGGTTTAACCAGCTCGATTTTACTTATCAGAGCAATCATTTCGGCATTGGCTTGCCAATGGCTGCGAGCAATCAGGCCAACTGGCCGTTGATGTCACCTATCCTGACCAATCCTTTGATCAATCCTGGTCCGGCGGCGATCAAAACTGCGCGTGATTATTTTGCCGATATGCTGGCGATCCGCAACGATACGTCGCTGTTCCGCCTGCGTACCGGACAAGACGTGATTGATCGCCTTAGTTTCTACAACGTCGGACCACAGCAGCAAACGGGCTTAATTGCGATGGGGATTGATGGCCAATATCCACGTCGTTATTCGGGAGCAAAATACAAACAGGTCGTGGTGTTATTCAACGTCGATAAAGTCGCAAAAAATCTGACGATCGAGGCGATGCGCGGCAGATCTTTAACGCTACATCCGATTCAACGCCAGTCTGACAGTGATGCAGTGGCAAGGACAGCGACTTTTGATCGTGGCAGTGGTGCTTTCAGTGTCCCGCCGCGCACTACTGTGGTGTTCGTCGAATATTGATTTTTTTAATGCAAAAAAGCCGCATCGCGCGGCTTTTTTGCATTTGTGTAGTTGCTCAGCATCGTTGTTGTTTGATGTCGCTCTACATGCTGCCTTTAACATACTCCAGGTAAGTATTTTTAATTGTCCAATGAATCATTGGACAATAAGGGTTTTTTCATAAAAATTGGGGGGAGTATATAAATAGTTTGAATGTAATCCCTACGCGCTGAGTACAAATTTCTATGCCTCAGCGTCAGGCACCGCTTTGCCGTAGAGACTGAATTACCCCGCCGTCGCACCGCTAATAATCCCGCCGCCCAGACAGACGTCGCCGTCGTATAACACGGCTGATTGTCCCGGCGTGACTGCCCATTGCGCCACATCAAAATGCAAGGCAAAACGATCGCTGTCTGCTTGCAGCGTACAGGCGATATCGGCCTGACGATAACGCGTTTTGGCAGATAACTGAGTTTGCGCCGGTGCGTGTCCGGCGATCCAGCTATTTTGTCCTGCCTCTAACGCCGACGATAACAGCCATGGATGATCATGACCCTGCACGACGTACAAAGTATTGGCAACGATATCTTTCTTTGCAACATACCAGGCATCGCTACTACCATCCGCATTTTGATGTGACTTGATGCCACCGATGCCGATGCCTTTGCGTTGTCCCAAGGTATAAAAACTCAGACCGACGTGTTTGCCGACAAGCTCGCCTTCTGGTGTTTTCATATCGCCTGGTTGATATGACAAATAGCGGTTTAAAAATTCGCGGAAAGGCCGTTCACCGATAAAACAGATACCGGTGGAATCTTTTTTCTTGGCGTTGGGTAGCTGGATTTGCTCGGCGATTTTGCGAACTTCAGTCTTTTGAATTTCGCCTAGCGGGAACAAGGTTTTGCACAATTGCGCTTGATTCAAACGATGTAAAAAATAGCTTTGATCTTTGCTGGCATCGAGTGCTTTGAGTAATTGAAATTCACCATTCACCTCACGCACACGGGCGTAATGGCCGGTGGCGATGTAGTCCGCCCCTAGCTTCATCGCGTGATCGAGAAAGGCTTTGAATTTGATCTCGGCATTGCAGAGTACGTCCGGGTTGGGTGTACGGCCAGCCTGGTATTCACGTAAAAATTCTGCGAAGACGCGGTCTTTGTATTCGGCCGCAAAATTTACCGCCTCAATATCAACGCCCACGACATCGGCGACGCTGACGGCATCAATCCAATCCTCGCGGGTGGAGCAGTATTCGGAGTCGTCATCGTCTTCCCAGTTTTTCATAAACAGGCCGATGACTTCGTAGCCTTGCTGTTTGAGCAGCCAAGCGGACACCGATGAATCTACACCGCCGGACATACCTATTACTACGCGTTTCTTTGCCATACTTGTTCTTCTTTCTTATTCCTGACCAAACTTATTTTGTGCTGCGCTTACTTTTTTTAATTGAGTTGGCTGGTCACTAATGCAGACGGATGCGTAAACAACAGTGACAGCGGCGCGCTTTGGCCTGCCAGATAGTCATTTACGCATTGCAACACCAGGGGACTGCGGTGGCGCTCTTGTGATGCCAGCAGCTCAGCATGTGTCATCCACACAGTACGCAAAATACCGTGATCAAGGGCACGCTGGTGTACTTGTCCCAGCTCACCACTAAAGGCAAATCGCAGATAAGTTACTTGCTCTCCGTTGACTGGCGATACATAGCGCGACAGATAAGATCCGATCAAGGCTGTGGGCGTGAAATCGTGGGCGGTTTCTTCCAGTGTTTCGCGTGTGACTGCCTGTTGTAGAGTTTCGTCAGGATCAAGGTGACCGGCAGGCTGATTGATCTGCACGCCTTCGTCAGTCTCTTCTTCGATCATCAAAAATTGCAGATGTTGGTCGTGCTGGCGAGTGATAACGGCCGCAACGGTGACCGAGGGTTTCCAGACTGTTGACATAGCGCCTCTTTCTATAAGTTCGCTATTTTACTTTGCCATCAGATATTGTGTGGCAAACCAGCAAATCTGAAGGTGAATTAGCTAATACGAATTTTGTCTATAGAGCAGTGATGTAGCTGAATTTAGGGTTCTGTTTTTGCTAGAAATCTTTCATTTATTTTCAGTTATTCTCCCGCAAAGGCTTATAGCGCTTGGTTTTTCATGCTAGTGTATCGGACGCAATTTGCACGGCAATGGTGCAGCCACAAGCAGCATTTTTAGCGAAAAGACAAAAAAAGAACGGTAATGCCACACAACATTTTGCGTGTAAGATCGTTGTCGAATACGAAAGAATACTAAATTCGGGTGACGGCGCTGACGATGCTTCCAGCTTTCTTAAGGAGTTTTCTTAAGTAGCAAACTGGCGCCATCGTTTCATCAGCGTGTGCCCGGTCAGAATTTAAAACAAGCAAATCAAGGAGTAACCTATGAGAATCGGCATCCCCGCCGAATCACGGCCGGGTGAGACGCGTGTAGCGGCGACCCCAGAGACCATCAAAAAATATGTAGCTGCAAAACATCAGGTCATCGTGCAATCTGGCGCTGGTATCGCCGCCAGTATTACTGACGAGGCGTATCAGGCAGCAGGTGCGCAAATCGGCACTGCGTCTGAGGCATTTGGTGCAGAGCTGGTGTTAAAAGTCAGAGCACCAGATGCAGATGAGCGTGCATTGATCAAATCGGGCACGACGCTAGTTGGCATGCTCAATCCATTTGATGCAGAGAACATTGTCGCCATGGCAGCGCATGGTATTTCCGCATTCGCATTAGAGGCCGCGCCACGTATTACTCGTGCGCAGTCGCTGGACGTATTGTCGTCGCAAGCGAATATTGCTGGCTACAAAGCGGTGATGCTGGCGGCAAACACTTACCAGCGCTTTATGCCGATGTTGATGACCGCTGCCGGCACAGTCAAAGCTGCCCGCGTCCTGATCATGGGTGTGGGCGTAGCCGGTTTGCAAGCGATTGCAACAGCCAAGCGTCTGGGTGCAGTGATTGAAGCATCTGATGTACGGCCGCCAGTGAAAGAGCAAGTCGAATCCTTGGGGGCGAAATTTATCGACGTCCCTTACGAGACAGATGAAGAGCGAGAAATCGCCAGAGGCGTTGGTGGCTATGCTCGTCCGATGCCCGCCTCATGGATGGAACGTCAGGCGGCGCTGGTGCACGAACGTGCCAAACAAGCCGACATCATCATCACTACGGCACTCATCCCTGGTCGCAAAGCACCGACGCTGATTTCAGAAGAAACTGTTAAGGCGATGAAGCCGGGTTCCGTAATCGTGGATATGGCGGTCGAGCAGGGTGGTAATTGCCCTCTGTCTGAGCTAAACAAGACAGTCACCAAATACGGCGTGCATATTATTGGCGAACCAAATTTGGCAACGCTGGTGGCTGCAGACGCCTCTGCTTTGTATGCGCGCAACGTATTGGATTTTCTGAAATTGATTATCGATAAAGACGCTGCTTTAGCGATTAATAAAGAAGACGAGATTGTAGTCGCTACGCTGATGTGTGCTGGCGGTGAAGTTTTAAGGAAATAAGGATAAATAATCCTAAGCTAGTAGCCAGGATTTTTAGTCAATGTAATTGAAAGAAGAATGACAATGCAAAGAAACATGCTCCGCGCCAAAATTCATCGCGCATCTGTGACCCAGTGCGATCTCCACTACGAAGGTTCGTGTGGTATCGATGAAAATCTGCTCGACGCTGCTGATATCAAAGAGCACGAACAGATAGAACTCTACAACGTCAACAATGGTGAACGGTTCTCCACATATGTGATTAAAGGCAAACGTGGTAGCGGCGAAATCTCCTTGAATGGCGCGGCAGCGCGTCGGGTACAACTGGGCGACTTGATGATTATCTGTACCTATGCACCGATGACGGACGAGGAATCCAGTAGCTTTAAACCGAAAGTGGTTTTTGTCGACGGGAAGAATCAAATTACCAGTCTTAAGGCGTATTAAGAAAGTTATTTAAATAAGACGGTATTAACTATATCAAGTTTTTTTCGACAGTTTGCTTTGCATGTCTCACCCTAAATAAAGAAGAGAGGACATCATGGAAGTTAGTCACACCCTTACCAACCTGATCATTTTTGTACTGGCAATTTATGTCGGTTACCACGTGGTCTGGACAGTTACGCCTGCTTTGCATACGCCTTTGATGGCAGTCACGAATGCAATCTCAGCCATCATCATCGTCGGTGCCATGTTGGCAGCCGGTTTGACGGAAGGTCTATTAGCCCAGGTCATGGGCACGGTCGCAGTTGCCCTTGCCGCGGTCAATGTGTTCGGTGGCTTTTTGGTCACCCAGCGCATGCTGGAAATGTTCAAGAAAAAAGAGCCCAAAGTGATTCCTGATGCAGCTAAGGAGCACAAATAATGAGTATGAATCTGGTCACGATGTTGTACCTGATCGCCTCGGTATGCTTTATTCAGGCGCTTAAAGGTTTGTCGCATCCATCGACTGCAAGACGCGGTAACAGCTTCGGCATGATTGGTATGGCAATTGCGGTAGTGACGACGATTGCTTTGATCGTAAAGCTGAAAAATGAGGCCGCTGGCTCGGGTCTTGGCTATGGATTGGTGATATTCGGTGTCGTCGTTGGCGGCGGTATTGGCGCCACGCTGGCTAAGCGAGTAGAGATGACCAAGATGCCAGAGCTGGTAGCAGCGATGCATTCATTGATCGGTCTTGCGGCAGTGTGTATCGCCGTATCTGTAGTTGCTGAGCCCTGGATTTTTAATGTCACGGCACGCTATGAGGCGATCCCTTTCGGTAATCGTCTGGAATTATTTATCGGTACTTTTGTGGGTGCAATTACCTTCTCGGGTTCTGTGATTGCGTTTGGTAAATTGTCTGGTAAATATAAATTCCGTTTATTCCAGGGTGCGCCTGTCAGCTTTCAGGGGCAACATTTTCTAAACCTGATACTGGCAATTTTTATGGTCGGTCTAGGTTTGATTTTTTGCTTCGCACCGGGCACTGCGCCTGCTTGGATTCCCTTTGTTTTGATGACGGCGATTGCTTTTATTTTGGGTGTGTTGATCATCATCCCTATCGGTGGCGCGGATATGCCAGTTGTGGTGTCTATGCTGAATAGCTATTCTGGCTGGGCCGCGGCGGGTATTGGTTTTTCACTCAATAACTCGATGCTGATTATTGCTGGTTCGCTGGTCGGATCTTCCGGCGCGATCTTGTCTTATATTATGTGTAAAGCGATGAATCGCTCTTTCTTCAATGTGCTGTTAGGCGGCTTTGGTGGTGCACCGACCGAGGCTGCGGTTGGCGGCCAGGCGCAGCGTAATGTGAAGTCCGGCTCTGCTGATGACGTCGCTTTTCTGCTAGGTAATGCAGAGACAGTGATCATTGTGCCTGGTTACGGTTTAGCAGTTGCCCGCGCTCAGCATTCATTAAAAGAGCTGACCGAGAAGCTCACGCATAAAGGTATTTCTGTCAAATACGCGATTCATCCTGTAGCTGGTCGTATGCCAGGACATATGAACGTGTTACTGGCAGAAGCCGAAGTGCCTTACGACCAAGTGTTTGAGATGGAAGACATCAATAATGAATTCAGCCAGGCGGATGTAGTCTTGGTCTTAGGGGCAAATGACGTTGTTAATCCAGCGGCCAAAGACCCTAAATCACCGATCGCCGGAATGCCAATTCTGGAAGCCTATAAAGCTAAAACAGTCATCGTGAATAAGCGTTCAATGGCATCGGGTTATGCCGGTCTGGATAATGAATTGTTCTACATGGATAAGACGATGATGGTGTTTGGCGATGCGAAGAAAGTGATTGAAGATATGGTCAAGGCAATCGAGTAATTTAGATTGAATTGATTGGTGCTTAAAATAAAAAACCACATATTTTTATGTGGTTTTTTTATGACTTGAGCATGCTTAATGACAAGACTTGACGAGTATCTCTAATCATTGAACCGGATTGGTTGTACGAACCAAGCGATGATCCCAAACAGCAGCATCATGCCAGACAGCCATACTAATTGGCGCCATGGCTTTCCGCCGCTTTTAATAATCTCAAAACTGTCTACAAATACGGTTTCGCATGCGCCGTTACCGGTGTCAGTGCGGGTAATGCTTGTACCGCGTTTAAACGCAAATCCGTGATGATGTGAATACTCGGCTAAGCTACCGCGAAAATGAATTTGATCGCCGACTTGCACGCTACGCATAATTTTTGTTAGCTTGGGGTTGTCGCTCAGTAAGTGATTATTAGAGATTGCAGTTTGATCGAAAGCAGCAAATGCAGTATCTGATGATGTACTGAAATTACAGGTGAACTGACCACTTGAAAAGTTAATTTCGTTGTAGATATTAGTCTTTACATTGTTGCCCCAGACTACGCATAGATCAACGATATTCAGGCTGTCATTCCATTCGCGATGAATGTAATCCCACCATGTATCGGCATCATGCTTGCTCACGACTAATCCGACCAGATCGTAGTGATACAGCGGTTGGACGGTATATGTCACACCATTACTAATCGTTTCAAACTTGGCTTCCTGTATTGCTTCTTGCTTGGGCTCATCAAGCAATGAGATGGACAGCTCAGAGGGGTTGGGTAAGCTATGCATTCGCCATAATGACGTCAGCAAAATAAGGAGACTAAGTATCAGTAACCACTGAATGAATTTTCTGATCATTGTTAATCGTCAATCTTTAAGAGTTAAGCATGGCGATTAATACAGACAGATCAAACTCAGATTAGGGCCTGTTAAATAAAAAAATGAGCCGGAGCCAGATTACTCAGCAATCACTTGTTTATAAACCGGGCCCCAGACAGGATGACCGATTTCACTTTTGCTCAGTTCAAAGGCTGGGTCGGCCAGGCGCGCCGAGCGAAAGGATTGTTTGCAGGCGTCAATTCTCTCAGTCGTGCAATAAATAAATGCCAGATATTTATGCGCAAGCGCTGCATCTTTCTTTACTGTGAATCCTGTTGATAAAGCGAGACTGAGAGATTTTTCTGCATCGGCATATTGTGCTTCCTCGTATGAACGTATGCCTGTAAGCAATGCTTTTTCTCCAGGTCGCGCAGACAAGTCGGATAGGCCAACCTGCTGTTCTGGTGCTGCGCAGCCACCAAGTAAAATAGCGGTGCTTAGCACGCCCGAGGCACCCAAGCCGACAAAAGCTGACAATACTTTACGTGTTTTGGATGCCGCCAAAGACATACCTGATCGCTGATTAAAATTGGTGGCCAACTTTGTTCTCCTTGTCTGCACTGACTTCTATGGTGACGGCATAACTATCATCGCCGTTACGAATTTCTATTTTATGTTTGCCCGTGGCCAGGCTCAGACGAGCCAGCGGTGGTGTTACACCTTTCGCTTGTCCGTCGACAAATACTTCACCCCATGGCGACACCGCCAATTGCACGGAACCCATCACGATTGGGCTAGCGACCGGACCAACTACTGCATTGGAGGCCTTATTTTTTGACGACGCTTTAGCCGCATCTATTTTTTTATTGGCGGGTACGGTGGCTGACGTTGGATTCGCTTCTGTTTTAGTGGAAGTTAATGGCAGGTTAATGATTTCTTCTGAGTCATTATTAATAGCAGCACTGGCAGCTACAGGTGCAGTATTTATTGCTGGAAGAGTTGCAGCTACTTTTGGCGCGTTGCTTTCTGTTTGTGGCAAAGTTGGCAGCACGGTCGGGGCTATTGGCTCTGCTGATTGCTTAGATTTATTCCAGACCCAACCCGCGATAATGACGATTAATAAGGCTGCCGCAGCGATCAATAACTGCGTCGTCCCTAACTTCACTGAATCTGATTTTCTGCGACGATCGGTTTTAGCGGCCATACTTTTGTTTGTGCTGGCACTTGCAGCTGCAGTATCTTTTTCTGTTGACGGTTGCTGTATCTGGGCGATGATGCGGTCGGTTCTCTCTTTGGATAAAAACCGATTTAAATCGCTCGCCATATCTGATGCGCGGGCATAACGATCGGCTGGTTTTTTGGCGAGAGCCTTGGCCGCGATACGAGCTAAACGCAATGGCACATCTGGGCGAATTTCTTGTGGCGGAATTGCCGGATCGCGGGCGATTGCATCAAGTAATTGCTTGATACTGTCACCCTTGAACGGCAACTCTCCGCACAATAATTGGTAGAGTACGACGCCTAATGAAAAAATATCCGTACGTGCATCAATGGTCTCGCCCCGGGTCTGTTCTGGCGACATGTAATTGGGCGTACCTAATAGTCTTTGCTCAGACACATAGTCATGTCCCAGGGTTGCATCGGCATCTGATATTTGTCGTGATGCGCTTGCTATACCAAAATCCAGTACTTTAGGCGTGGAATTATTGTTCGTGATGAAAATATTCGCTGGCTTGATGTCACGATGTATCACGCCGTGTTCATGCGCGTAGTCCAGCGCGTTGGCAGTGCGCGCAATCAACTCTGCAATTTGTTTATAACTAAATTGGTGACCGCTTGCCAGCACGTCGCGCAGCTCTTTGCCTTCCAGATATTCCATCACGATATACAGCAGATCACCTTCTTTGTCCGCGTCATATACCGTGACAATATTCGGATGGTTTAGGCGTCCCGCCGCACGGGCTTCTTGGATAAAGTGCTTTTCAAATAGCTGTCGCTGGTTAGCTGGCAGCTGTGGATTGAGAATCTTGATGGCGACTTTACGTCCAATTAATGGATCGCGAAACAGGTAGACGATGCCAACCGATCCTTGCCCAATTTCACTTTCATAGACAAAACGACCGATCCGCCCTTTGGGCACAGGATTGGCATTTGGAAGGGGCGTGCGCAGGGTGTCAGCAGTCATGTTACTAGCATAACGCTAAAACCTGATAGTTTCTAGCTGGCAGGTGATTTATGCTGTGTTTGTGTGGCATAAATAATAAGTCCTTGAAATTGTCCGTCAATTACATCTATATATTCAATTATCGCTATCGCGTTTGCAGTCAAATCGAGACGATATTATTTCTTGGGGCACTGCACATAATCGGTGTCGATACAAGGAGATGGCGACCTAATGTAAAACTTGGATGAAAGCCTGATGAAACATTTTTTCCGTTTATTTGAAAGGGAAACCAGCAGTTCACGATAGGCTTCTCAAGTATGCAGTTTGCTCACAATTCATAGAGCAGGTTTCATTGTTTATTCATATACTCCAGATAAGTATATTTAGTCGTCCAGGTTAATACTGGCCGTTAGGCCATATTATTAAAAATAGAGGGGGAGTATATTTAAATTGTCTATGCTAAGTGCTTGCGCGGTATGCGGGAAAAAAGCTTCAGCATGCCAGCATAGAGATTAGTAAAATCTTCTTTAGTTTGCTTTTAACTTTGGTTGCCGCGTATAAAAAAAGCCACATGAATAATCATGCGGCTTTTTTTACAATTCAATTGCTTTAAAAAATTACATCCGTACTAAAGTCGATTTACCAAACAAGCTCTCAATCAAATCTACTGCCAGAACTGCAGTCTGATTGCGGATATCGAGTGCCGGATTGAGTTCTACTAAATCGAGTGAGGCGAGGCGACCGCTGTCTGCGATCATTTCCATACAGAGCTGGGCTTCGCGGTAAGTCGGGCCGCCTAATACGGCTGTCCCTACGCCCGGTGCGATATCTGGATCTAAGCAATCCATGTCGAAACTGACGTGCAAATGCGTGTTGTCATCCAATCCTTCCAGCGCACTTTTCATAACGCTGCGCATGCCATGCTCGTCGATATAGCGCATGTCAAACACTTGCATGCCCATCTCGTGAATGAATTTTTTCTCACCTGCATCAACGCTGCGGATACCGATCAGACGGATTTCGTCAGGACTCATTGCTGGTGAGTGATCTGCATAGTGTGTTAGCGATTCCGGGCCATGTCCCATCAGGCATGCGACTGGCATGCCGTGGATATTTCCTGTCGGGCTGATGGTGGAGAGATTGCTGTCAGCATGGGCATCAAACCACAATACACGCAATTTTTTACCATTCTTTTTGCAATGATTGGCAATCGCGCTGATGGAGCCGATGGCAAGGCAATGATCGCCGCCCAACATCATGGGCATCTGACCATCAGTCAATGCCTGGCTGACTGCGTCATAGACTGCCTGATTCCAGTCAATCGCTTCTTTCAAATGACGTAAGCCGTTTACCGGTGCCTGCCAAGGATTGGCTGGCCCATGCAAATTGCCGTGATCAATTACCTTTAATTGGCGCGCCTCCAACGCTTCTACCAAGCCTGCAACGCGCAGCGCGTCTGGCCCCATGCCAGCACCTTTGACGCTTGCTCCGACATCTGTCGGAGCACCAATTAAGGAAATAGTTTTCATTCGTTTGAGTGATTTGATTTAATATAAATTAGTGAATCGTATTTAGTGCATCTGCCATGTACTTCAGCAAGACCTGAGCAGTGGTATTTACTGAAATCAGGCAATGACTTAAGCACTGATCGACACGACATTTTCTGCCATGGAGCGCTGTTGTGCAACTGGTGTTACAGCCATCCCGAACAAGTCTTTTGGATTCAGCAGTTCTGGGATTAAATCCAAAATCCGCGTGTCCTTTTGCACCACATATTTTTCTAGATAACGCATGGCAGAAAAATCTTCTAACGCAAAACCGACAGAGTCAAATACGGTCACTTGCTTTTCATTATGGCGACCAGCAATCTGGCCTTCCAGAATCTGCCACAACTCCGTTACCGCGAAATCAGCTGGCATTTGTTGCAGTTCACCTTCGATGCGGGATTGAGGTTCGTATTCCACGACGACGTTGGCGTTTTTCAAAATATCGCCATGCAATTCGGTCTTGCCAGGGCAATCGCCGCCAACGGCATTAATGTGAGTGCCTTCGCTGATCATTTCCGGCAATAAAATCAATGCATTGGTTTTGTCTGCGGTCACGGTAGTAATGATGTCTGCGCCTTTGACTGCTTCTGCCGTCGATGCAGCCCGAATGATACGCAAATTAGGATAGGCGCGCAGATTGTTGATGAGTTTGTCAGTCGCTGCCGGGTCTACGTCGTAGACACGCAATTCCTGTATGCCCAAGATGCAATGGAAAGCGATCGCCTGGAATTCGCTTTGTGCGCCATTGCCTATCAAGGCCATGCTGCAGCTTACTGGGCGCGCCATATATTTGGCGGCTAATACCGAGGTCGCCGCCGTGCGGATCGCGGTAGTCAATGTTAATTCAGACAACAACTTAGGATAACCCGTATCGACATCGGCTAGCAAACCAAAAGCGGTAACTGTTAGCAAACCCTCTTGAGTATTTTTTGGATGACCGTTCACGTATTTAAATGAATATTGCTTGCCGTCGGAAATCGGCATTAATTCAATCACGCCCACATCTGAGTGGCTGGCGACGCGGGCGCATTTGTCAAACTGGCTCCAGCGTAAATAATCCTCCTTGATCATGTCAGCTAAACGCGCAATCGCGTCTTCTACACTGACTTTTTTCAAGTGGGTTTGCATTTCCTGTGTACCGATGAAGGTAACCATGGTGATCTCCGTTGATTTTTGGGTCTTGCTAATTGGTATTGAATATTGCTGAAATGTTTGCCGCCAATGGCGCCGATATTGCTTTTGTTCTGCTATAAATTGTAGCGGTTTCGGCTGGAAATTAGATTTCTAAATGCTATGAATAAAACGCTATTAATGAAATATAATTTCTATTTAGTCTCAATTTGGCATTTATATTTCGTAATATACTAAATACATAAAATATTTAAATTTTTGGAGATGGCGTGGATAACTATGATCGCAGTATTTTGAAACATCTGCAGGACGATGGACGGATGAGTAATTTGCAGTTGGCAGAGAACATCCATTTATCCGCCCCGCAGACCCTGCGACGGGTGCGGGCGTTAGAGGAAAAACGCGTGATTCGCGGTTATGTCGCCCAGGTTTCTGCTGAGGCAATCGGTTTGGGTGTGATCGCGTTTGTGAGTTTGTCGCTGGACAGGGAGCAGTTTCGCAATGTGCGTGAGGTCGAGCGCAATATCATGGCCTTCCCTGACATTATTGAATGCCATACGATTACGGGCGATTTTGATTACATTTTGAAAGTCGTCGCACCGGATCTAAAAAGCCTGTCGCAGTTTTTAACCGACAGATTGATGCAAGTACCGGGCGTTGCATCCCTGCGCTCCATGATTTGTATGGAAGAGATTAAGCCGGTCAGTAGCTTGCCGATTGCCTAGCTCGGTGAATAAATCAGCGAATAAGCCAGTGAATAAGCCAGTGAATAAGCCAGTGAATTTATTACTTTAATAAAAAATATACTGCTATAGGTATATTTTAACGTCCATACAATACTTGGACATTAGGCACTATTTCTTCGCATACTCCCTTTATTTTTGTTTTTTTTAGATATATTTAAATGCGTTGGAGAGTTTAGCGCCAGCCAAACATCATTTGTTCTGCAAGCAATTTTTTTGCTGGCTGGAAAATATCTAGTAGTCCCAAGCCCAAGCCAAATATGGATTGTGTGAGTGCGCCATCGGGTGCGCTGGCAAATATTCTTGCCATACTATCGGTTAGCCGTATGGTGGTATTGCGGTCAGTTTGTCGTTGTTTTAAGAAAAACTGCAATTGTTCGGCGACTTGCTGAGCAACAGGCTGCTGATTGGATTCATCTTGCAGTGGTATCTCCGCCAGCGTACTTGCCAAGATTTTGGCGTCGCGCAAACCAAGATTTAAACCTTGTCCTGCAACCGGGTGCAGAGTTTGTGCCGCGTTGCCAATGGTAACGATCCGCTTAGTTGCTTGTGCCTGCGCATTCAAGCCTAAGGGGTAGGAGTGGCGTGGCGATGCGGTCAAAATCTGTCCCAGTCGCTGACCAAATGCTTGCTGTAAAGCAGCTTTAAAAGCGTTATCGTCCAAGCCTAAAAGCTGCTCTGCGCTTGGGGGGCGAACACACCATACCAGCGCATAACCATCCTCTTGCGGCAGCAGCGCTAGCGGGCCTTGTTCGGTAAAGCGTTCAAACGCCCGCTGTGCAACCGACTGGCTGACCGTGATGTGCGAAATGATTGCCGTTTGCTGATAGTCGACACTGCGCGCTTTTTGCGTCTGATTACCAAAGGTGCCGCCTTCTGCCTGCACCACGATGGTCGCGGTGATCTTCTCACCATCTTGTAAAGTCAGCGTGACCGCATCGTCGCTTTCTTCTAACGCGGACACTGTTGCCGGACGTTTGATCTGTACGCCACGCTGTTCTGTTGCCCTTTGTAAAGGCGCAATGATATCGCCGTAACGAGCGACATATCCTAGCGCCGGAATGGCGTAATCCTTGCAGTCAATCAAGCTACGGCCAAAATGTCCGCGGCGCGATACGTGTATCTGCCGGATGCTGGTCGCCTTGATCGGCCATGCACCTGCATTCGTGAGAATTTGCTGACTGCCATAGGACAGCGCGATTGAGCGCACGTCTTGTTCGGCTTGCGCACTGGTTTTGGCATCCAGCAAAAGGATGCGATCAGCGGCAATCCCCTGCTTGCAAAGCAACAGGGCTAGGCATTGTCCAACCGGACCTGCGCCGCAGATGGCGATATGGAAATCAGCAAGTTTCATCGTTTCATGACACTTTCGATTTCCGCCACGGTTTTTGGCGTGTCGCGGCTCAGATTGAGATGGCCTTCTGGTGTGATCAGGATGTCGTCTTCGATACGGATACCAATATTCCAAAATTCTTCGGGAACGCCTTCTGCCGGACGTACATAGATCCCGGGTTCTATGGTAATAACCATGCCAGGTTCCAGCTGACGATAAGGCCTTTCATCTCCTACCTTGTCTGCTTCACGATAGGAGCCTACATCATGTACATCGAGTCCTAGCCAGTGCCCAGTGCCATGCATATAAAACTGCCGGAATGCTAGATTGCTGATGGCATCTTCGACATTGCCAAGCTTATTTTTATCCAGCAAACCGGTATCGAGCATACCTTGCGTTAATACTTTTACTGCGGCGCTGTGACCGTCCATATAGCGCGATCCCGGACGGGCACAGTCCAGTGCTGCCTGCTGGGATGCGAGGACGATTTCATACAAGGTTTTTTGTGCTGAACTGAATTTGCCATTGGCAGGAAAGGTGCGTGTGATGTCGGAGGCGTAGCTATCAAATTCACAGCCAGCATCAATCAAAATCAAATCACCGTCTTTAATTAATGCATTGTTACTGCTGTAGTGCAAGACACACGCATTGGCACCAGTCGCAACGATGGAGCCGTAAGCCGGTGCTTGCGACCCTTGGCGGCGAAATTCATGATGTAGCTCCGCTTCAAGCTCATATTCATAACGACCTGTACCTGCGATCTGCATGGCTCTTGTGTGAGCAATACCAGATATATTGGCCGCTTTTTGCATCAAAGCTACTTCAGAGGCATCTTTACGCAATCGCATTTCATTCAGCAAGACGCGCACGTCGATAGTAGTGTCTGGCGCGCTGATGCCGCTACGAGATTTTACACGTACCGCTTCTATCCAGCTATGCAGGCGTGAGTCGAGTTGAGTGTCGTTGCCCGTGCTGTAAAAAAGTGTAGGGGTATTCGCTAGCAGATGCGGCATTTCTGTATCTAGCGCATCTATCGCAAAGCTTGCGTCAAAACCAAAATGCGCTTTGGCAGCAGCGGGACCGAATCGATAGCCATCCCAGATTTCGCGTTCCAGATTTTTTTCGCGGCAGAATAAGATACTGCGTTGCTCATGGCCGTTGGCGATGAGGACGATGAGCGCTTCTGGCTCTGTAAATCCTGATAGATAATAAAAATAACTATCGTGCCGGAACGGGAAAAAATTATCGCTGTTACGCACCATCTCATAAGCAGTCGGGATGATCGCAATACCGCCACCACGTGCTTGCATTTGTGCAAGCAGTTGCTGGCGACGACGCAGATAAGATGGCATGCTCATACGGATATCCTTATGATTTTTTTACTGTGTTAGCCGTAGCGAAGGGCTCATTTAGTTGGGCTAGTTGCTCTGGCGTACCGACATTGTGCCAGTCGCCACGATACAGCTCACCACCGAGCTGACCACGATCAGCAATCTCGCGCAGTAAGGGACCGAGTTTGGCGTAACTGCCTGGTTCTATATGAGCAAAAATTTCTGGGCGGTACACACCGATATTACCGAAGGTCATGCGCGGCGATCCATCTGCACTCTCGTTGACCAAGCCCATCAAGTTCATCGCAAAATCACCATCGGGATGGAAGGACGGATTTTTTACCATATATAACCAGGCTAAATCGCGTTTATCTAACGGATGCGGATTACCCCACATATCATTGTCTTCCAGCGTATTTTTACATTCTTCAAAATTGAAATGAGGGATGTAAATATCGGACGATATAACGATAAACGGTTCATCCCCGTTCTCGGTCAACAAGGGCAGGGCTTTTGCAATCCCGCCCGCGGTTTCCAGCGCAGTTGCTTCTGCCGAATAACGGATATGCGCTCCAAATTTGCTGCCATCACCCAGCGCATCAACGATCATCTGACCAAGATGCGCATGGTTAATGACGATATCGGTGATGCCGGCTTTAACCAGATTCAAAATATGCCAGACGATCAGTGGACGACCGCGCACTTTCAGTAAAGGCTTTGGGCAAGTATCCGTGAGTGGTCGCATACGCTCGCCGCGACCTGCTGCTAATAACATGGCTTTCATTGGAGTGCGTTCAATCTGATTAAAACGTGTAGCCGATTTGCGGTGCCGTATCTTCCAGTACATCCAACAAGCGCAATAAGGGAATCAAGATGTTGTAACGCTGCGCAGTCTTGCGCACATATGTCATCACCAGTGGCATATCTTGCAGATAGGCGTCTTTGCCGTCGCGATGAGCAAGACGGGCAAAAATACCGAGAATCTTTAAATGCCGTTGCAAGCCCATAAATTCAAAATCACGATAGAAGCTATCGACGTCAGGACTAACGGGCAGTCCGGCAGCACGGGCTTTTTCCCAATAACGGATGGCCCAGTCGATTACCATTTCTTCATCCCATTGCACATAAGCGTCGCGCAACAAAGAGACCAAATCGTAAGTTAATGGACCATACAAGGCGCCCTGAAAATCCAGAATGCCGGGATTGCTTTTATCCAGCACCATTAAGTTGCGAGAATGGTAATCGCGGTGCACATACACTTGTGGCTGCGCCACAATATTGGCGAGCAAGGCTTCGAATACATTATTCAGGCTGGTACTTTGCTCTGCAGTTAATGTTAAGCCCAGATGTTTGCCGATATACCATTCGGGGAAGATCATCAGTTCGCGCAGTAAAAATTCTCTGTCGTATTCTGGCAATATATCCGCCTGACTTTGTGCTTGCATCAGAATCAAACTATCGATCGCATCCAGATAAAGTTTGTGAGCTGTATCGTTATTCAGCGCATTGAAATAGGTTGTCGTACCTAAATCAGCCAGCAGCAAAAAACCTTGTTCAACATCTTGCGCAAGAATATCCGGTACAGATAAATTTATTTTTGTAAATAATTCTGCAATCTTGATGAATGGACGTACATCTTCTGCTGGTTGTGGTGCATCCATCACGATATAAGTTTTACCATCCTCACCGTCAATACGGAAATAACGACGAAAACTGGCATCTGCCGAGGCCGCGCGCAAGCTCGCCACTTTTAAGCTTGGACTAACAATACTTGTAAGCCAGGTATGAATAGCGGACATGCGCAGATCTTCTGTAACTGAGTTGGACGAAACGGGTTGGGACATAGATCAATTCTCTTGGGTAGCGAGTTAATTTTGGATGGATTACTTGTGAATTACTTAATACTTATCTGGCGATCGGCTCACACATCAGCCATGAGACGCAACACAGAGTAGTTTTGCAGGCAATTTTGGGAGATATTTCCCCTATAATAGGCGCTTGATTTCTGGTGGGGTGTCAAAAAAGCTAAGAAATAGGCTTCTCAAATGACATCTGAACCAATAGCTATAGCAGCTAATTGCAACAGCTTAATACCGAACAAAACGCCTAAAACGCCAACTACTGAAATTACACTACATGCGCCGGAAACCCGTATTATCTCATCCGCAGCCTTTGTTTCCCACTATCTTGGCGATTCTCATTTCTGCATTATTCCCAGCGCAGATTTTTGCTCAAGTAGCACCATTCAATCCAGTTAGTTCAGCCACACCTGCCAGTGCTGCCAAGCCATCAGAAGTAGTCATTAAAGGCGAGAAAGAACAGCCAACAGTGATCCGTGCGGAGACCATATCTGGCCGCCCCGAGCGCTACGTCAATTTTGACAATGATGTTGAAGTCACCAAAGGTGACACCAAGGTTAATGCGGATAAGGCAACTTATACTAATCTTGAGGATGAAATAAAGGCGAGTGGCGACATCCGTATGTTGCGTGCGGGTGATAGTTATTTCGGCGATTCAATGCGCTTGCAGATGGATACGGGCATTGGGTTTATTGTTAATCCGATTTATCAGCTCGTTAGAAACAATGCTCATGGCAAAGGCGAGCGTATTGATTTTGAAAGTGACGAACAATCCACCATTGTTAATGGCACTTACACGACCTGCGTCAGTGATGATCCCGACTGGTTTTTAAAATCAGACTCTCTGTATTTAGACACGGAGTTAGATCGAGGTGTCGCGGGTAAAACGATCGTCTACTTTAAAGGGGTTCCGATTCTGGCGACACCTTCGTTGACTTTCCCCCTTTCAGGTGCCCGCCATTCAGGATTTTTACCGCCCATCTGGGGTGGTTCGTCTAGAGGCGGTCCAGAGTTTTCGGTGCCGTATTATGTCAATATTGCACCGAATCGCGATTTAACCCTATATCCTAAAATTATTACCAGACGTGGCGTGCAATTGGGTGCCGAAGCTCGATATATGGGTGATGGTTACTCCGGCATCACTAATATTGAGGTGCTGCCAGATGACAGGCAAACTAATACAACCCGCTACGCTATTTCTTCCATACACCAGCAAAAGCTCTTGCCACAATTAGACTTTGCATGGAACGTGAATGCCGCGTCGGATGATAATTATCCTAGTGATTTTGCTAGCTCAATCACTAAAACAGCCGAACGATTGTTATTGCGTGACACCAGTTTGACTTACTCCGGTTGGCTGGGAACAGCCACTTTAAGAGCATCGAATTATCAGGTGCTGCAAGATATTAATGCGCCGATTGGCCGTCCTTATGACCGCTTGCCGCAATTGGATTTGCACTCAGAGCGTCATGATGTCTATGGCTTTGACTGGTCCGTAGATACGCAACTTACCCGATTCTGGCATCCCACTTTAGTTCGTGGCGACCGTGCGGTTTTTAATCCTCAGATCTCTTATCCGATTGTTCAGCCGGGTTACTTTATTATTCCTAAAGTTTCTCTTAATGTCGCAAGCTATCATCTGACTAATGTCGATCCGACACAGGAAAGCGATTTTCATCGTTCTGTGCCAACTTTTTCTTTAGATAGCGGGCTTATCTTTGAGCGCCCATCAACATTGTTTGGCAGGGCAGTGACGCAGACATTAGAGCCGCGGGTTTTTTACGTCAATACACCTTATCGCGATCAAAGTCAGTTCCCTAATTTTGACAGCGGCCTTGCCGATTTCAATTTCGCTCAGATTTTTAGCGAAAACCGGTTCACCGGTTCCGACAGGATAGGCGACTCCAATCAAATTACCGCTGCATTGATTTCTCGCTATATCGAAACTAATGGCGAGGAGCGTTTTAAACTAGCGGTAGGGCAACGCTTCTACTTCAATACACAAAAAGTTACCTTAGATAACACTACGACAACTCAAAGCCGTTCTGATTTATTGCTAAGTGGTTCCGGTAAATTTTCTGACAAACTTAGCGCAGATGCTACTTTGCAGGTAAGTCAGTCAGACCGGCGTGCGGTGACATCTAATTACGGCGTCCGTTGGCAACCTGCGCCACAAACCGTATTTAATGCTGAATATCGCTACCAAAGAGACACCTTGGAACAGGTAGATTTGTCTACCCAATTGCCAATTAACAAGCGTTGGTTTGTCGTTGCCAGAAGTAACTATTCTCTTCAGGACAAAAAACTGGTAGATGGTCTTGCTGGATTTGAATATAAAGATCCTTGTAATTGCTGGTCATTCAGAATGGTCGCGCAGCGATTCGCTACCTCATCAATAACAAGTAACACCTCCTTTTTTATACAACTGGAATTGAACGGTCTGTCTAAAATAGGATCGAACCCGTTGGATGCTTTAAAAAAGAATATTTCGGGTTATCAGCCGATAAACTAGCGTATATTTCAGCTTTTGCTAAAAGTTAGCCATGGTAACGATGGAGATTGTTAGTCTCTTCTTGCCATTTTTAATATGAATTTGGATCACTATGCGACACAACTTGCACATGAATCAACGTAATCTCTTTTCGATGTTGGCTATTTCAGCTTCGTTATTAGCAGTTTCTCCAGTGTGGGCACAGGCTAAAGCGGGCTCCGGTATGGCTCCCATCGTACCAATGCGTCCCGCTAGCTCCGCTGCTAATGCCAATCCCAATGAAAAAGGGCAGTTGGTAAATAAAATTGTGGTGGTGGTGAATGACGATGTCATTACCAGCCAAGAATTGAATGATCGTTTGAAGGCAGTAGAAAAGCGGCTAACAGCGCAAGGTACAGCCTTGCCAAGCAGAGCTGATCTGCAAAAGCAATTACTAGAGCGGATGATTGTTGATCGCGCTCAACTACAACTGGCCAAAGAGAACGGTATGCGTGTCGATGACATCATGCTGGATCGCTCAATGCAGCGTCTTGCAGAGCAAAACAAAATGTCTCTGCAAGAGTTTCGTAATCAGGTTGAGCGCGAAGGAACGCCTTATGTACGTTTCCGCGAAGAAGTTCGCGACGACATCATGATGCAGCGTATTCGTGACCGCGAAGTTGATAGCAAGATTCAGGTCTCAGAATCTGAGGTGGATAACTATATCGCGCAAGAGGCTGCACCAGGTAAGGTTGCGCAAGAATTGAATCTGTCGCACATTTTAGTAGTCATTCCAGAGAATGCATCTGCGGAGCAAATTGCGCAACGCAAAGCCCGTGCAGAAGAAGTCTTGAAAAAAATAAAAGCAGGCGAAGATTTTGCCAAACTGGCGGTCACTTATTCTGACGCCAGCGAAGGTATCAAAGGCGGTGACATCGGTTGGCGTGAGCAAGATCGTTTGCCGCAATTATTTTTGGATTCAATCAATAAGATCAAGGTAGGCGAAGTTACTGAAATTATTCGCAGCTCTAACGGCTTCCATATTTTAAAGTTGACGGGCAAACGTGATGTCGGCAAGAGTAAAGCGGATAGCACTGTCGTTCAACAGACGCATGTACGTCATATTTTGATCAAGCCAAGTCAAATCGTGACAACGGCGGAAGCACGTCGTAAATTGGTTGAATTAAAACAACGTCTGGATAATAAGGCGGCTACCTTTGAAGAATTAGCAAAGTCCTTCTCTAACGATGGCTCTGCTGCTAAAGGTGGTGATCTGGGTTGGATTTATCCCGGTGATACCGTACCTGAATTTGAACAAGCGATGAATAAATTGGCGATTGGCGAGGTGAGTGAGCCAGTCGAAACACAATTCGGTTTGCATCTGATTCAGGTAACTGAACGCAAATCAGACGACGTTTCTAAAGAGCGTCAACGTTTGCTTGCTCGCCAGGCCGTGCGTGAGCGCAAGTCGGACGAGGCTTTGCAAGACTGGCTGCGTCAGTTACGTGACCGCGCTTATGTTGAGTTCCGTCTGGACGATAATTAATGACAAAAATTGCCATCACAGTAGGTGAACCGGCGGGCATTGGCCCAGAAGTTTCTCTACTGGCAGCATGGCAATTACGGTCAGAAATTCGTCCTGTCCTGATTGGTGACGCTGCTTATTTATCCATGCTGGCAGGAGAAATTGATCCTGCTATGCAGTTGATGGGCGTGTCATTAGAGGCTCTTCGTTACACCGGTTTGCCAGCTTGCGGCGTAAATCAAATTACCGTAATTGATTGTCCTCTAGCAGCGCATGTGATAGCTGGACAATTAGATCCTCGTAATGGCCGTTCGGTATTGCATACGCTGGATGTTGCTATAGAAAGCGTACAGCAAGCCTGGTGCGATGCGATCGTTACAGCACCCCTACAAAAAAGTACGATCAATGATGCCGGTGTTGCTTTTAGCGGACACACCGAATACTTCGCTGAAAAAACAAATACTGCGCAAGTTGTCATGATGTTGGCATGTGAAGCATCCGATCATTTGCCACAAGCTTTGCGAGTCGCTTTGGCGACCACGCATCTTGCATTAAAAGATGTGCCTGCCGCGATTACTTTTGATCATTTACTTAAAACGCTGCAGATTATTCATCAAGACTTACAAGTCAAATTTGGTTTACAACAACCGCGTATTTTCGTTACTGGCTTAAATCCCCACGCCGGTGAAAACGGTTATCTTGGGCGTGAAGAGATTGACATCATCACTCCTGTGATTTTGCATGCACAAGGTTTAGGGATGGATGTGCGCGGTCCATATCCAGCAGACACGCTATTCCAGCAAAAATATTTGCAAGAAGCTGATTGCGTGCTGGCGATGTACCACGATCAAGGTTTGCCTGTACTAAAGCACGCTAGTTTTGGTTTAGGGGTAAATATCACTTTAGGATTGCCGCTGATACGAACCTCAGTAGACCATGGCACTGCGCTTGATTTAGCTGCGCAAGGCGTAGGTAAAGCAGACGTCAGCAGTATGCTGGTAGCGATACGAGTCGCAGCTGGTATGGTGAAGGCGCAATCTGAGCACTAGCTTGCCAGAAGTATTAAGCGTCAATAAAAAACTCAGACAACGAAAGCATTTCGCTGGCAGTCATTGATGATTGCTTACGATCACAGCTTCTATCTTACTTGTCACACATGTTCTACAATCGTGACATTCAGAATACCCAAAAATCATGAAACACATACCTCGTAAACGCTTCGGCCAAAACTTTTTGACTGATCAATTGGTGCTCAGTCACATCACCAGTGCCATCAATCCTCAGCCTGATCAAACTATGGTTGAAATCGGCCCAGGTTTGGCTGCTATGACTAAACTCTTGTTAGAAGGATTAAGTCAACTGCATGTAGTTGAGCTGGATCGTGATTTGGTAGCGCGTCTGAAAAAGAATTTTGATCCTGCTAAATTGATCGTCCATGAAGGTGATGCTTTGCGGTTTGATTTTTCGACGATCCCAGTGCCGCCGGATAAAAAGCTCCGTGTCGTTGGTAACCTGCCTTACAACATTTCTAGCCCTTTATTATTTCATCTGGCCGAGATTGCGCATCTGGTTGAAGATCAGCATTTTATGCTACAAAAAGAGGTTGTGGAACGTATGGTTGCAGAGCCCGGTGGCAAAGCATATGGTCGCCTGTCCGTCATGCTGCAATGGCGCTATCACATGGATTTATTGTTTATCGTACCGCCGACAGCGTTTGATCCACCACCTAAAGTAGAGTCTGCGATTGTCCGTATGATCCCGAAGGCGGAACGTCTGGAATGCAATATTCATAAATTGGAACAAGTAGTGACTAAGGCGTTCTCACAACGCCGTAAAGTGGTACGTAATTGTGTCGCCGGAATGTTCACTGAGCAGCAATTGATTGATGTTGGTATCAATCCGCAAATGCGACCAGAAACAATCCCGCTCGAACAGTATGTCAGTCTGGCGAGGTTACTCGCAGAACTGAAGCCCGATTTACCTGCAGATTGATTTGTAATAAATAGGGCTTACGCAAAACCAGCCCTATAAATAAGCTTAGTTGCTTTAGCCGAGCAATACCGTTTGCCTGGATACTGATTTTTCTTATCTCTATCGATTTTTCTCCGATTGCAAATATGAACATTACTACTACGCCAGAATGGCAAACCTTGCTAGCGCATCAAGCTCGTTTAGAACACGTGCATTTGCGCGATTTGTTTGCTGCAGACCCACAGCGTTTTCAACATTTTTCTCAAGAGCTGGATGGCTTGCTGGTAGATTATTCCAAGCAAAGGATAGATGCCGAAACATTGCAAAGTCTAGTCGCCTTAGCCAGATTATCGAAGGTAGAAGACTGGCGTGACCGCATGTTTTCGGGTGAGAAAATTAACATCAGCGAAGACCGCGCTGTACTTCATACTGCTTTGCGGCACTCGGCTTTTACACCGTTCCCAAATCCAGAAGCCGACGTGATGCCTTTGGTACGCGCTGTGCGTAAACAAATGCGCGATATCGTCGAACGGGTGCGCAGCGGATTATGGCGCGGCTTTAAAGGTGATGCGATTCAAAATGTAGTGAATATCGGGATTGGTGGTTCTGATCTCGGCCCTAAATTGGCGACGCGTGCATTGTCGGCAATGCAGCATCCTAGCCTGAGTTTTTATTATGTCTCTAATTTAGACAGCGCCCATCTCGCACCTTTGTTGGAGACCTTAGATCCGCGTACGACCTTGTTTATTGTCGCCTCCAAGACGTTTACCACGCAAGAGACCAGTATTAACGCCAACACTGCACGTACCTGGCTGATGGCTGCGGCGATGGAGGAATGGGCGGTCGCTAAGCACTTTATTGCCGTCACTTCCAGCCCCGATAAAGCGCATGAGTTTGGTATTCCTGATGCCAATATTTTACAAATCTGGGACTGGGTCGGCGGGCGATATTCTTTGTGGTCGGCGGTAGGTTTATCCGTTGCACTCGCAATCGGGATGAATGGCTTTGAGCGCTTGCTAGATGGTGCCGAGGCGATGGACAAGCATTTTTGTAAAGCGCCGCTAGAGCATAATTTGCCGGTTTTGCTGGCGTTGATCTCCGTGTGGAACACTAATTTTCTTGGTGCTGAAACGACCGCAATTTTGCCTTATAACGAGTCCTTGCGTCACTTGCCAGCCTTCTTGCAGCAATTAGAAATGGAATCGAATGGCAAAACGGTAGGACGTGACGGTGAGCCTTTGACTTGTCGCGCTAATCCGATTGTGTGGGGCGAAATTGGCGTCAATGGCCAACATGCTTTTTTCCAGCTTTTGCATCAGGGCGGCTGGTTGATTCCATGTGATTTCGTAGTGGCTGCTTCCAGTGATTATCCTTTGCCAGGGCATCAGGCGCCATTATTAGCCAACTGTCTGGCGCAAAGTGCTGCTTTGGCTTTCGGCAAAACTGAAGAACAAGCGCGCATAGAATTGTCTGCCGCAGGTTTGAGTGAGAGCAAGATCGCCGCGCTATTGCCGCATAAAGTATTTGCAGGCAATCAGCCATCCACGAGTATTCTCATCCCTAGCCTTGATCCTTATCAGCTCGGCATGTTGCTCGCTTTGTATGAGCATAAGGTGTTTGTCCAAGGCGTGATCTGGGGTATTAACTCTTTCGATCAGTGGGGCGTTGAGTTGGGTAAGCAGCTTGCCAATCGCTTATTGCCAGCAATTAAAGGCGATCAGGCCTACGACGTTCAACTGGACACTTCGACCACGGGTTTAATCGCTTATTTCCGTCGGCATGGGCATGTATAAGGAAAATCAACGGTTTTAATTTTGATAGGACTTACGCAAAAACTGCCCTAACTGCGTTGCAGCTCCTAGCTGTACCGAGACAAATCAAAGGTTTTATTTCGGATCATGTAATGGAGATAAGCTTTAACAAAAGTTGACACAAATTGACCGTCGGGTTGAAGCAAACTGAATATAATTGATCCCAGGCAATAAATTAATTGACTTGCAGAGATATAAATCACAACACTACACAATTGGCGGATCTATCATGTTGACAGGAATTATCAGTGTTCTCACCTTCGCCCTCATTGTTGGTGTGATCGGCTTGATTAAAGTAATGAACAAGATTGCAGAGCAATCTGATCAGCCACAATAAAAAAAGCTGTCTCTAATCTAAACAGATCACAGACAGCTTTTTTATTTAAACCTTCATTTGATTTGATCTGGTTCGTCCAGACCACAATTCCCTTCGTTTTTAACTGCCAAAGAGTCTTACAGACTGGTCGCTTGTTCGGCAGTTTTCCGCTCTATCAATTCTATTTTGTAGCCATCAGGATCTTGTACAAAAGCGATAACGGTCTTGCCGCCTTTCACTGGGCCTGATTCACGCGTTACGTTGCCGCCTCTGGCTTTTACTGCATCACACGCCTTGTACGCATCTGGCACTGCAATCGCGATATGTCCATACGCGCTACCCAAATCGTATTTTTCGACGCCATAGTTGTAGGTCAACTCTAGTTCTGCGTGATCAGGGTTATTGCCATAGCCGACAAAGGCGAGGGTATATTTGTACTCGGGATTATCCGATGTTCTGAGCAATTTCATACCCAACACTTCAGTATAAAAATCAATCGAGCTTTGTAAATTACCGACGCGTAACATGGTGTGTAATAGACGCATAATAAAATTCCTTTAAATATACTGGATATGAGTATGATAATTGAAGCACAGATTGTCCATAGAATGATTGGACAATCTTCTAAAAACTTTAGATATTCCCCTTAAAATATGGGGAGGTCGTGTGCTGCATGCTGTTTTAACGCATGCTTGGCATGTTCAAATTCTGGGAAAACCGATTGTACTGTTGCCCAAAAGCGGGGGCTGTGATTCATCTCTCGCAAATGCGAGAGTTCATGCGCAATCACATAGTCAATCACCGTCAGAGAGAAATGAATCAGCCGCCAGTTCAGGCGAATTTTGCCTTGCGAGGTACAAGAACCCCAGCGCGTAGTCGCAGCAGACAGTGCCATTGAATGATAACTAACATCCAATTTTTCCGCATAGACAGGCAAGCGCTCTAAAAATACCCGGCGGGCTTCTTGCTGCAACCAAGCCTGTACCCGGTCTTTGAGTTGTTGCTCCCCCGAGTCCGCAGGCAGACAAATTCTCAGTTCGTTACTATCGCTGTCTAAATGAATGCCCAGCGATTGCGTGGCAAGAATTCGCAAAGTCAGTTGCTTGCCCAGATAAGGTAATTGAGCACCATCTGCCCATACCATTTTAGGTTGAACCTGATGCGTAGCCCGTTCACGGCGCTCGGTAATTTTAGCGACGATCCAGCGCTGCTTCTCGTGAATTGCCTGCTCAATATCGCCAATTGTTACCCAGCGTGGCGCAGTGATTCTCAGTCCATCGTCATTGATTAAAAAGCCAATGGTACGTCGCTTGGAGCGCAGCAGACTATATTCCAGCCATTGCTCTTGCAGGCGGATCTGACGTTTATTCGGAGATTTTTCTGGCGGCGTCGATGATGTCTTTGGTGGTACCGGAAGACTGGACGGCGTTACTTTTTTCGGCGCAGGATCTTGCATTTTACGGCGGGGCGATTGGAACATCCCGCCGTCGTCAGTCCGGCTATCTGAAAACAAATCCAGTTGCAGTAAAAACTGCAAAGGCTTGGTCAATAATGAGAAACGTGATTTCAAAAAACT
The DNA here is from genome assembly GCF_040544435.1 of Undibacterium sp. GrIS 1.2. Classification (NCBI taxonomy): domain Bacteria; kingdom Pseudomonadati; phylum Pseudomonadota; class Betaproteobacteria; order Burkholderiales; family Oxalobacteraceae; genus Undibacterium; species Undibacterium sp. GrIS 1.2. Next base: position 7,968 of record NZ_JBEONP010000004.1, on the reverse strand, counting down.
CTCTTGTTCCTGATTGATCAAGAGTCGCTCTGATCAATCCTTTTTGTATATATGCGGTGAGATCACACGCATTTCGCCTTCTATCCAAGCCTCTACTTTTTGCATCATTTCAGCCGCACTCAAACCATCAGGTGGTATTGGTTTGCCGATTGATACCGTGATCAGACCTGGCATTTTGATGAAAGAATTTTTAGCCCAGCATTCACCGGAATTCATCGCGATCGGTACAACAGGAGTATTGGTTTCTGTCGCCAGGCGAGTACCGCCCATTTTGTAATTACCTTTTTGCCCTACCGGAATACGCGTGCCTTCCGGGAACATAATAACCCATTGTCCGTCAGCGAGCCGGCGACGACCATGCACCACGACTTGGGCGAATGCATCCTTACCTTTGCTACGATCAATCGGGATCATGCGCATCAAAGAAATGCCCCAACCGAAGAAAGGGATGTAGGTAATTTCTTTCTTAAATACGAAGACTAAAGGTCTTGGCATGCAGGTCAAATAGAAAATGGTTTCCCATGCCGATTGGTGTTTGGACAGTAATATAACCGGTGCATCTGGCAGGTTTTCCATTCCTTTGATTTGGTAGCGGATGCCGCAAATAACTTTGGCTAGCCAGATCACAAAAACGTTCCAGCGCGCCGTCCAGTAGTAGCGCTTGTTATACGGTAGTGGTGCAAACAGCAAGCAAGCCATAGACCAGATCACTGTCGCAACAGCCATCAGGCTAAAGAATAAAACCGAGCGTAAAAAATAATTAAAACGAAGCATTGCTTATCCTAATAAGGTCACAGCTAATAAGATCACAGCTAATAAGGTCACAATAAATTACAGAAAATTCTAGCAAATTTAAAAAGCGATGAGGTTTTGTGTTTGTTTGCTACGTTGTCAGAGTACGTCAAACCGCCACAAAAAATTCCGCAGGTACGGTTTTTAAGAGAATATCCACCATCGAGGCGAGGTCAGGATAAATCTGTGTCCCCGGCGGTAGTCCTCCTTTTTCAAAAGTCTTTTTACCTTTGCCTGTCAGTACCAGATGCGGCAAGCAGCCGCATACAAATCCTGCCTGCAGATCACGCAGCGAATCGCCCACACAATGGATGCCCTTTAAGCTGACATCATAACGACTGGCGATTTCTTGCAGCATGCCTGGTTTGGGTTTGCGACAATCACAATTATCTTCAGAGACATGCGGGCAAAAAAACACGGCATCAATTTCAGCACCGACTTGCTGTGCTGCTGAATGCATTTTTTGGTGAATCGCATTCAGCGTCGCCATCTCAAACAGCTTACGTCCAATACCAGACTGATTGGTAGCAACGACGACCAAATAACCAGCCTGATTCAGTTTAGCAATCGCTTGCAATGAACCCGGTATCGCCTTCCACTCATCAGGAGATTTGATGAACGCGTCTGAGTCCTGATTGATTACGCCATCACGATCAAGGATGATGAGCTTCATCGTTTTCTCCATGATTTCTCCTTTTGAGTGATACGGTTTCTTATCGGTTCTTACGGCTTCTGTTTCTATTAGGATGCGAGTTTAGAAATATCCGCAACCTGATTTAACATACCATGCAACTCGCTGAGTAAGGCCAGACGATTATTACGTAAAGCCAGATCATCGGCATTGACCATCACATCGTTAAAAAAGTTATCCACTTCAGTACGCAATGCTGCCAAGGTTTTCAGTGCACCCGCAAAATCACCTTTGCCGAAAGCAGTATCAACTTCTGGCTTTACCTTATTCATTGCAGCATACAGAGCATGCTCGGCAGCTTCTTGCAATAATCCAGTTTGTACAACGCCTGGAGTACCTTCAGCTTTTTTCAGAATATTAGTAATGCGTTTGTTAGCGGCAGCTAGGGATGTTGATTCTGGTAAAGCGGCGAACGCTTGTACAGCTTGCAGACGTTCCAGAATGTTATCTAAGGTATCGGGATTTTGTGCAACCACTGCTTCGACCTCGTTTTGCGCGAAGCCTTTGTCACGCAATTGGCCACGTAAGCGGTCATACATAAAGTTCAAAACATCAGCACTAGGATCTTTAAAGTTGGCGTTGCCAGTAAATTGTGTCAGCGCATCACCAAGTAATTTGTTGAGTGAGAGTGGCAGACGTTTTTCTACCAACATGCGCAATACACCCAAAGCATGGCGACGCAGCGCAAACGGATCACGGTCCCCCGTTGGTTGCAAACCTATGCCCCAAATGCCGACCAGTGTTTCTAATTTGTCAGCGAGCGCCACGGCTGTGCCTGTCGCGGTCGCAGGTAGTGCATCGCCCGCAAAACGTGGTTGATAATGTTCGGATGCGGCAGCAGCAACCTCTGGATTTTCATTATCATGTAAGGCGTAATACGTACCCATAATGCCTTGCAGTTCTGGGAACTCGCCTACCATATCGGTCAATAAATCAGCCTTTGCCAGCATCGCACCGCGCTCTGCCAACGCAACATCGTAGCCCAGACTTTGTGCGATTTTTCCAGCGAGTGATTTTACGCGCTGCATACGTTCAGCCTGGCTACCTAATTTGTTGTGGTACACCACATTTGCCAGCATAGGCAGGCGCGCCTCCAGAGTTTTTTTCTTATCTTGCTCAAAGAAGAATTTGGCGTCAGACAGGCGAGGGCGGACCACACGTTCGTTACCTTGAATGATATGTTCTGGCGTCGCTGTTTCCAGATTAGATACGATCAAAAAGCGTGAGCGCAATTTGCCTGCGGCATCGGTCAGTGCAAAATATTTTTGATTCGTCTGCATCGTCAGTATCAGACATTCTTGCGGTACTGCTAAGAATTCATCCTCAAACTTGCACTCATACACAACTGGCCACTCGACCAATGCTGTGACTTCATCTAGCAATGATTCTGGCATCAAAACCTGATCGTCCCCCGCTTTTGCGAGCAAGGCAGTGCGGATTTTTTCTTTGCGTTCAGTGACATTGGCAATGACTTTACCCTGGCCCAGCAGATCCGCAGCATAGTCATTTGCATGCGCTATATTGATTTGGCCGCTAGTCAAAAAGCGATGTCCTAAAGTGATGCGGTCACTGGTCAGCCCCAGTAGTGCCAGCGGTACCACGTCTGCACCGTGCAGGGCGATGATGCGATGTACTGGGCGCACAAAATGGACTGTCGCCCCATCGTGACGTTGATAGCTCATGACTTTAGGAATCGGCAATTTATTAATCGATTCTTCGACCGTTGCTTGCAAGCTATCGGCTAGCGCAGTGCCTGCCGCCGTATAGTTATAGAAAAAACTCTCAGCCTTGCCATCGACCGCACGTTCTAACTGGCTGATTTGCAAATCTGGGACTCCCAGTGCCGCTAACTTCTTCGCCAGCGGTGCGGTTGCATTACCTGCCGCGTCAAGCGCCACAGAAACCGGCAAGATTTTTTCGCGGAGTATTTTGTCCGGCGAGGTCGGACGCACATTGGTAATACTCACGGCCAGCCGGCGCGGTGACGCATAACTTGTTGTGGCAGAATCGCTCTCTAAAAAATCGCGTGACTTTAAGCCGTTGACGATACCCGCAGCAAATGCTTCGCCCAGCTTGGCGAGTGCTTTGGGTGGTAATTCTTCCGTGAGCAGTTCTACTAATAATGTTTGGTTCATTTCTTTTATTCCAGAATGGAGATCGCTTGCGAGCAGATGTATTGTCGTTTTTGTGATCGCTAAGATGTCACTAAATTTAAGCGGCTTTCAGTTCCGCATTTGAGGCAGTCTCTAAAGCGGCTTTTTTATGCTGGCAATCTGGAGCACAAATCGGGAAGCCCAATGCCGCCCGCGAAGCCAAATAAGCCGCCGCGACCTTGCGTGATAAGTTGCGGATACGACCAATATAGGCAGCACGTTCCGTCACCGAGATCGCACCCCGAGCATCTAGCAAATTAAACGTATGGCCAGCTTTTAAGATCATTTCATAAGCTGGTAAAGCGAGTGATTTTTCTTCTACTGCCAGCAATTTTGCCGCCTCAGCCTCGTAGCTGTTAAACAGCGAGAACAAAAAATCGGTATTCGAGTACTCAAAGTTAAATGTCGATTGCTCGACTTCGTTTTGGTGGAATACATCGCCATAGGATAAGCGCACTGTTTTGCCGTTTTCTTCGCGCTCAGTCCACACCAGGTCATACACGTTTTCTACGCCTTGCAAATACATCGCCAGCCGCTCAATACCGTAAGTGATTTCGCCCAGAATCGGTTTGCAATCAATCCCGCCAACTTGCTGGAAATAAGTGAACTGGGTAACTTCCATTCCGTTCAACCAGACCTCCCAACCCAAACCCCATGCACCTAAAGTCGGATTTTCCCAATCATCTTCTACAAAGCGCACATCGTTTTGCTGCAAATCCAGACCGAGCGCTTTTAAAGAACCAAGGTAGATATCCAGAATATTTTCTGGTGCTGGTTTTAGTACCACCTGATATTGGTAGTAATGCTGTAAGCGATTAGGATTTTCACCATAGCGACCATCCTTAGGGCGGCGTGACGGTTGCACATAGGCGGCGCGCCAAGGTTCTGGTCCAATCGCTCTTAAAAACGTGCCCGTGTGTGATGTACCTGCACCGACTTCCATGTCATAAGGTTGCAACAAGGCGCAACCTTGCGCAGCCCAGTATTCTTGCAGTTTGAGGATGATTTGTTGAAATGTAAGCATTATGATGTTCCGCTTTGATGAATGGCACAGACTGAAGTTTGCTAAACCTTGGATTTTAGCGGGTTTTGCCCTAGATAGGCGAATTTGCTTGCAGCATTGACCGCTCAGGTGCTTGCTGAAATCGGCGTCACGGGCGCAAATAAAAAGAGGCAGTCACCGGTTGGTGCTGCCTCATTTGCTGCATGAGCGATCTCAGCGTCTTACATCTCTTTTGGACAAATACCGAATTGATTTTCTGAGCGTTGGCTATCAGTTGCCCAAAACACGATCAGTACGATGAAGCCAACTACTGGTAACAGTCCGATCAACAACCACCATGCACTGCGGCCAGTATCGTGTAGCCGCCTTACTGAAACTGCCAATCCGGGGATCAGAGTTGCTAACGCATACAAACTGCTGAGCAGCCCAGAGTCGGCTCCGAAGTGCGATGTCCCGGTTACGCGATCGACGATCGATAATCCTATGCTAATTAATATGGTGAACAGAGTAAAAAACCAAAATTCTTTACGGCGTGATCGACCGCTAAACTGGATATATTTTTTTAATACCAACACATACCAGTCGAAGGCTTGTGAAATATCTTCCGACTCCACTGGCAGCGCTGATGATGTTGACGATACTGTCTGTGACGCGCCGCAATGCGGACAGATTGGGGCGGTTTCGTGAATTTCTTTACCGCAGCCGCGACAAAATACCATACTCATTTTGTACCCTCTATAAAGTTGTATTGTGTAGTCTTATGTCTTGTATTTTTAAAAATCTCATTTTTTGAGAACGCATTTTGTAGTTGAAACCGCCAAGCGTTTTGTTCTCTAAAATTTATGTCCAGAGATTAATTCTATTACCTTGTTTGTCCGTAAAACTACCGACCACAATCATAATAAAATCAATCAGCGCCCAAATCCCCAGGCCACCGAGTGTGAGCAATTGCAAAATACCTGTTCCGATTTTTCCAACATAAAATCGATGTACGCCAAACATGCCTAAAAAGAAGCAAAACAGCGCAGCCGGAAGTATTCTTTTATCTGATTGGGTTTGCTGTTGCAACGTACCCTGTGGCGCACCGCAATGTGGACATGTGACAGCAGTTACATGGATTTCTTTTCCGCAGCCGCGGCAAAATACCATACTCATTTTTTTCTCCTTGTCGTGTTGGTAGTGCGTGATGACAGTGAATATCGATTACCAGCACTTGTTTTAAATAGGGTACTACCCGGGACCACCCTGTAACACTATGCAGCAAAAAATTACCAATAAATCTATTAACACTGATAATTTCATGAGAGTACTTGTTTTATTGAAACGACAAAACAAAAATGTCAAAAACTTGTAGAAACTGTTGGATTGATACCCTAAGCTCGTGCATAGATAGAGTTAAGAAATCGCTTCCCGCATCCCGCCGGATAGGGCAATCAGACTGCAGATCGTTGGACGGAACTATTGTCGCTATTGCCACTCTGACAGAAGTTATTTTTAGCACGTCGATTTTGTCGCATCTTATTCAACCCCAATTTTTATCCGAGGTAAAAATGTATTCCACTCGATCGACGATGTTGTCTCGTCTCTATTCAGTTGCTTTGATCAGTGCCCTGTCAATTGGATCGCAATTTGCTTATGCCGACGGCTTAAGTGATTTAAAGACTGCTTTGGTCAGGTTGCAAGGCGCGACACCGGTGAAGGCAAATTTGGAAGCCAAGACTTGGAGTCGTCAGGGGGATGGTAAAGACGCAGATGAACGCAGTGGTATCGCCAGTGTGCAGATAGAAGAGGGGCCGCGCGGCTTGCAGGTGTATTACAGCAGGGACTTGTTGAGTCGACTGGAAACCGAAGAGCGCGCCCGTGAAAAAGATCCAAAGGCCAAAACCCCAACGCTTTCTGCACTCAACGATATTAATTCCAGCGAGTTACGTCCGCTCATTTATGCCGCCAACAGTTTGTCTCGTGCAGTCGAGAAGGCGGTATTCAGAAATGAAAAAGCGGACACCTACAACGGTAAGCCCGCACGTCTGTTGAGTTTTGAAATGACTATCGACAAGATGACCGAAAAGGACCGTAAGTACATTAAAAAGTATGAGGGTAACCTGGATATCTGGATCGCTGCCGGCGGCACACCGCTGGCCAGTCGCATGCATGAAACCGCATCCGGGCGGGCTTTTATTGTGATTAGTTTTGAAACCAGCAATGACAACGATCAGGTCTACGGTTTAGTCGGCGACCGTCTGGTGATAACACGCAAAGAGACCAAAAGCAGCGGCGCAGGCGCAGGTGAGAAGGGGGAAATGCGTAGCATTAAAACGTTGCAGTTGCAGTCCTGATGCTGGACAAGCGTTACTTTTGCAACCGCCTTTATTCTGTTATCTGTTCTACGATCTCGCAGTATAGATAAATATATACTCCTATCCTGTATATTTAATTGTCCATAGATTAATTGGTCTATAAGCCAATTTTAATAAAAAATGGGGGGAGTATATTGAATTTTATCTATTTTTTGCCATGTATTTGCATTGGCTAATGTTCCATCTGTGGCTCGACAGTTTCTTGGCCTCGTCCTGAATTCGTCTGGATTTTTACTCTGTAGTTGCCCTATTAATGCCTTCCTATTATTTCCGACCTGTTTTTTTAACTTATTCCAGTAAATACTACGCTCCAAATTGCATCTGAATTGATTTTCTGATGTGTTAACAGAGTGCGCTCTGGCTGTCTTTGACCAAACGCTGCCATTCTTTCTTCAATGTAAGTCCTGAAAAGAACTTAACAATAAAACAAATGGTAATCCCCCCAGCAAATAATCGGACTTATAAGTAGAATTTTCTAAATATGATTTTTAGAGGTTTTACATGAAGACATCCCGTTACACCGACAGCCAGATTATCGCAATCCTGAAGCAGGCAGAAGCTGGCTCTCCTATCCCAGAACTTTGTCGTGAACATGGCATGAGTTCCGCTTCGTTCTATAAGTGGCGAGCCAAGTATGGCGGCATGGATGCCTCATTAATGGCGCGTATGAAAGAGTTGGAGGAAGAGAATAAACGTCTCAAGAAGATGTATGCAGAGGAACGACTCAAGGCAGAAATAGTGGCTGAGGCACTCGCAAAAAAGTGGTAGCGCCATCTCAGCGTCGAGAGATGGCGCGCTGGGTGGTTGACCAACGGCGAGCAACAATCAAAGTAGCTTGTTTAGCATTCGGCATTAGCGAAACCTGCTATCGTTACCAAGCTAAGCTTAACATTGAGAATGATGTCATAGCGGACTGGCTAATTCGTCTCACAACAAGTCAGCGTAACTGGGGCTTTGGGCTGTGTTTTTTAC